>JACMRC010000279.1 GCA_014376655.1 Mucilaginibacter sp.
AACTCACACTTCTCGGCCTCGGCGCTGTTGACAGGTTTAAACTAAATCTTTCGTCAGATAACACAGAACAAAATCAATATACCCTTGCAACTATACCAGAAAATACACAAGACAACTACACGCTTGGAGTCACTTATAAACACTTTAAGTCTAAAGGTTATTCGCTATTGGTAACCAGCCGCAGTTACCTGAATAATAGCGCGACGAAGTTTAAAGATAATCAGGAAGCTTTAGGTCATATCCTGGACTATGGCTCATTAGAGGTAGAGAATAAAATTCGATTCGAAAATACTAGCCAGGAAAAATTATACCGAATAAACTTCGGAACAGGCGTAGAGTCTGCACATTATAGTACCAATACCTTTAATATATTACCGTACGGTAACCACATTTATAACTCGGCAATCGATTTTCTTAAATACAATATTTTTGGACAAGTAAGCCGACCGTTCTTCAATAACTTGTTGTCCCTGTCATTCGGTCTGCGGGCAGATGCCAATACTTTCTCACCCAGCATGAATAATTTGTCTAAAACGATCTCGCCAAGGTTTTCAGCAGCTTTAAATCTCGGTGATCACCTTAGTGTTAATTTTAATACGGGAATATATTACCAGTTACCTGCTTACACCGTATTGGGTTATCGCGACAGCTTTAACACACTGGTAAATCGAGATGTTAATTATATCCAAAACAAGCAGCTGGTGCTAGGGATGGAATATAACCTGCCAAACACCCGTTTTACAGTAGAGGGATTTTACAAATATTACTCTCATTACCCTATCGTAAAGGTACTTAATGATTCAATACCGCTTTCTAACCTCGGTGCAGATTTTGGCGTAGTCGGCAATGACCCGGTGGTGGGTGAAAGCCATGGACGGAGTTATGGTGTAGAGTTTTTCGCACAACAAAGACTGAATAAAGGTTTTTATGGGATATTTGCGCTGACGCTATATAAAAGTGAGTTCCAGAATAAAAGGGGAACCTATGTACAGTCCTCTTGGAATAACCGTTTTATTTTGAGTTTGACCGGCGGCAAACTTTTAAAGAAAAACTGGGAGATTGGCGCTAAATTTCGACTTACTGGAGGTAGTCCCTATACCCCTTACGATCAATCTTTATCACCCCTTAAAACCAACTTTGATGTGTATCCACAGGGTATACCGAATTATAGCCTGTTAAATACAAAGCTTCCGGGTATTTTTTACCAGTTAGATATGCGTATTGATAAGAAATACTATTTCAAGCATTACGCTTTCAATTTTTATTTCGACATGCAGAATATAACCGGCTATACTTATAAACAGCGGTCCGTGATTGTTCCTGTAAGGGATGCTAATGAAAAAGTAATGGACCTTTCTGGTGATCCAAGTCGCATCCAAACCAAATTCCTAAATCAGAAAGGCGGAAATATTCAACCAACGATTGGATTAATATTTGAATTTTAAGCCCGTACGACTAAAATGAGGTTCAGCAAGATTAGTGATTTAATTTGTACTAACTTGTATTTTAATGTCGTTTAAAGAACGAAAGATCTTCAAAAAAATACAAGTTAATACAAATACACCAGTGAAATAAACACAAAATCCACATTTATTTAACTACAATATTTTATACTAATTTATGAGTTTTGCAAAGGTGACAAGTTGTATAATTATTAATCGTTTTTTGTTACCCTCACCCAATCAACTAGCATTTTTGCTTTACCGCTTTTAATTAAGTCTATAGTAGATTGCGGCATGCCATTATAAGGATTATTTACACCGTTTAATTTTATAGGATATGCACCACCCAGTGCATAATTTAGTATTAGGTACTTTTGGTTACTAAATGCCCATTTTCCATAATGCTCGGCCATTGTACGGTTAACGCGAAACATAAGCTTGCCATCGTATTTAAAATTCAACGTCGTTGGTGTCCAATCCACTCCGTAAATATGCCATTGAGTTGCGTCATTGCCTGCTGTAAAATATTGGCGATTTACAAAAGGAGTTTCGCCGCTATATCCAGGACCGTGGACTGCTGCACTTGCCCAATCCTTTTCGCCAACATACTCCATGATGTCAATTTCTCCAGTTTCGGGCCAACCGCCTTTTCCAAGTATCCACCAGGCCGGCCATAACCCTGGTCCATCAGTAAGTTTGATCCTTGCTTCGGCTGTTCCATAAGTAAAGTCAAATTTATCCTTTGTGTTAATTCTTCCGGAAATAAAGTCAAAAACTTGGCCATCTTTCGTTTTAAATCCTTTTGTTATCTTCGGACGGAGCACCAGTGCCCCATTTGTCGCGCCTAAAGCATCTTTTCCGTGGGCAATGAAGATTGTTGCGGAGGAGTCTACATAAGCCTGTAATTCATTGTTTACATGCGTACCAGTTACTTCAGCGTTCCATTTACTTTTATCCAGTCGCATGCCATTAAAGTCATCAAAAAAGACGATTTTAGTGCTTAGTTTTGGTGTGCCAATATTGTACGTAAAAGCAAAAAGCACAGTTAGGCCGATTGGCAGTATCAATAACAGATATCTATATTTTTTATTTTTCATTGGTTTTTTTGTTTTTTTACTTATTGATAATACCTTACATAATCGATCTCCATTGTATTGGTGGTGAAGTTAGGATCGATAGAACCGCCCAAACTTCCGCCCATAGCTATGTTCAATATGATAAAAAAGTTATGATTAAAAGGCAATGTGCTACTATTTGCAACTGTTTTATACACTACGCCGTCAACTGAAATTTTTATGGAGCTTGAATTCCACTCTATAGCATAAATGTGGAACTCAGAAGTTGCATTGGCGACAACAGTGCTGCCACCGTCGCCATTGCCACCTGAGTGTCCAGGATAGTGTAAAGTTCCTAAAACGCGACTCTTATCAGCACCGGTTTGTTCCATAATATCCATTTCGCCGCAGGCGGGCCACGTATTGGTCGAAAAATCCGATCCTAATGTCCAGATAGCTGGCCAGGTACCCGCTGAAACGGGTAGTTTAGCCCGGATTTCTAGTTTGCCATATTTTAACGAAAACTTGTTGTACGAGGTCAATCTTGCAGAGGTGTAGTTGCTGCCTCCGAAGCTTTCCTTTTTAGCGACTATTTTTAGCGTACCGTTAGACACATAGGCATTGTCAGTCCGGTTTGTATAATACTCAAGTTCATTATTGCCCCAGCCGCCAGCCCCCAAGTCATATCCCCATTTTGCTCCATCGGGTGCTCCATCAACATTAAATTCGTCGCTCCAGGATAGAGATGAGGTTACTGTTACAATCACCGAGGTTGTCTTGGATATAGTTTGCCCTCCATTACTTTTGGCGATAACGTTAACCACATAGGTACCCGACGAAGGGTACCTATAAGTAACTATCCCCGACGCCACTGTCTGGTAAGTGCCGTTGCCAAAATCGTAATCAAAAGTAATAGCATTACTTGCTGCTGCCGTAAAGGTTACGTTCCCACTATTATCGGGATTAATCACGGCCGTTACAGCAAGGTTAGTGGGTGCTAAATCTGTTGTACCCGCTCCGCCTTCAGTACCAACTTTTTTGCAAGCGAATAAAGATGTCAATACTAAAACACATATACTTATATACTTCATGGTATTACGGTTTAACTTTTAATTTTTGATACCAAGCCAATCCGTCAATACCAATATTACGCAAGGTCATGGTAGTAGCAGTAAGTGATAATATCTCATAGGTAGTGCCACCAGTACCAAAGTTAATCAAACCATTACCAGGCACAACGAACTGTACACCGGTAGAATTGGAGGAGGTGGAACCGGATGTGGCCCCCATAAAAGCAAGCTTCCTAGAAGCAGACAAATCTAAGACATAACAGCCATCTCCACCCGTTGTTCCGTAAAATACAGTCGATGCACCTATAAGAAATGATTTACCCTTATTGTCTATACTCAATGAAATGTTGTCATTTGCATCTTTTGTAAAAGTCATTAAGTCATCATATAAACAAGGGTCGCGTTGATTGGGATCAGCGGCATAATAAGATGGTGTAAAACCATCGGTCGGGCCTACACCTACGTGACCAGGTGCCAAGTTATCGGTAATCCAAACTTTGGTTGAGCCTCCCGTAAGATTAGTTATAATATCAGCAGGGATAGTGTAGGCAACAAATACCGTAATTTGTTTGTTTACTGTTGATGTAACCCCTCCGGTACCCACCGCAGTAATAATTACCGTATAGGTGCTTGTGCCGGGTGTGGTGTATTTGTAATTAATCGTACCTGAAGGCACCATTTGCGTATTTCCATCTCCAAAATCTATGCGGTAGTTTATTGCATCTTTAGCAGTTGCTGTGATTGTCACTGCGCCGGTGCCAGCCCCATTAGGATTGCTTGCCGAAGTACCCACAACTGTTGTGGTTAAAGACAGCGAGGATGGTGTTTTTATTTCGCCAAACGTATATGTTGGTTTTTTACAACTACTTGAAATGGTAGCTGCTACAGCTAACATTAACACAATTGTTTTTATATTAATTTTCATGATCAGGTTTCTATTTAATTTAATGTGATATCATCGACAAGCCAAGTATAATTAGCAGAGCCATCACCCTTGGTGCCATTATCAAATATTAAAACTATCTTTTGGTATGATTTGGAAGTGTTTATAGTGCTATAGTCAAAACTTATAGTTTCCCAAGTATTCGCTACCGTAGAAGCCATTTCCTTTTCAAAGCTCACAGTGCCATCAGTTAAGTTTTCCACTTTTAATAATACTTTAGCACCAACGCGTGGCGAATATACCTTCATTTTAAAAGTTGTTTTACCCGTAAAAACAATCGGGCTGGGCAATGTTATATAACTACCGCCATAAACTTCGCCGTTACTTTTTACCATTTTAGCTACCCTTGTACTTGTATTGATGCCCGTTATTGAGGGGTTAGCAACTACGGTAAGTCCGCCGCCGTTAAAATCGCTTATAACATAATTAATCAAAGTCGATTCAAAATCCATTGGCAAACCTAAGACAGTTGATGGAGCAGCCATTTTTACGTCATCCCAGTAAAACTTCTTTCCATTTCCGGCAGTACCAAAATCAAAGAAAATAGAAGCCTTATCATAAGTGTAAGCAGCATTGTAAGCTGCAGTGCCCGATGCCTGATTATTAAAATCAAAGGTCAACGTCTCCCAGCCATTGGCTACCGTGCTTGTCGCATCTGTTTCAACAGACTTTGTTGGGTCATTATGATCCTCTAATTTTAGTTTAATATCTAAGCCCGCAGCGGGTGAATATACCCTGACAGTCATTTTTGAATTGGTAGGGGTGATGGGCACTTTGCTTGAAAAACCGGCGATTGTACCTATTGTAACGCCAGCCCATACCTCAGCGCCATTAGGTTTGGTTGTTAATTTAACCTTATTTGCGGCATTGGTTGGATCGAGGCTATTGATGGTAGAATTATTGCCGAAATCTATTGTACTGTAATCTACGGAAGCATCGTCAAAGGTTACCGGCAAACTCACCTGTGTTAAAGCAGGAACAAATTTCAAATCGTCAGCATAGTAAGTTTTACCGTCGCCGACAACGCCATAATTAAAGAATACAGAAGCCTTATCATAAATCCAGCCGCTATTAATGGCCGGGGTGCCTGAAGACGGAGTGTTAAAATCAAAGATTAAAGTTTCCCACGCGTTCGCTACGGTAGTTTTTACATCGGTCTCGATAGAATGAGCTGCGTTAGCATGATCTTCTAATTTCAACTTCATTGTCAATCCAGCCGCCGGTGAATAAAATCGCATAGACATTTTTGATGATGTAACAGAAAGGGGGATTTTAGTTGCAAAGCCCAGTGCTGTGCCTATAGTTGTTCCTGCCCACACCTCAGAACCATTGCCTTTGATAGCTTTTAAAACTTTGTTGGTACTGTTGCTTGGATCTGTTGATATTGATGATATATTGCCGCCGAAATCGCTCGTAGTCAAATCGAAATTAGGATCATCAAAGGTTACCGGCAAATCTATTTGTTTACCGACTTTGATGGCTTGAATGTTTTCGGTCGTAGCTGCGCCACCGCTTAATGCTATTACCCGTACATTGTAAGTACCAGCACTTACATAATTATGGGTAATAGTTTGCCCTTCCAGAAATGTGGCGTAATGTAATGGGGTAACGGTAAGTGAATCTCCAAAATACACTCTGAACATGGTTTCATAAGTCGCCGTCGCCGATACACTTAAAACCAATCCTGAAGAATTTAATGTAGTTTTTAAGTTCTCAGGTGCTTTGAATGAAACAGTTAATGGCTGTGCTAAATCTGTTGTTTGCCCGGTTGCACCTTTGCCCGTTATTTTGACTGTATAGTTACCTTCGGCATAGGTGTGTTGAATGCTTTTTCCGGCCGCTACATTTGTAGGTTTACTTGTAGCATCGCCGAAATATACATCGTAAGATATAGCGCCTTCACCAGCAGGAGTGATAGTTACAAGACCTGTATTGTCTTGTGTAATGTTAAACAATACCGACATTTTTGCCGGAGCTGATATACTGCTTATAAATGAGGTATCGGAGAGGTTTTCTTTTTTGCAACCTCCAATTAAGAATACCGCAAAAGCGATACCCAAAAAATATTTTATTGATCTCATAATTATATTCTTTTAAGGTTAATAATTAATAGTTCGGGTTTTGTGTGAGCCCGGCTACTTCTACTTCGTTTTGTGGTATCGCAAATACTTCGTTTTTCCCAATCTTAAATCCGGTAAGTTTAGTGGCTGCCTGGCCGGTACGAACTAAGTCGAAAAAACGATCGCCTTCCATACCTAACTCTAACCTGCGTTCGTCCCATATGGCTTGCTTCAAAGCTGCGCCCGTAGCGGTAACGTTGTGCAACGCATCGCCAAATGCACGCTGACGTACTTGATTTAGATACCCTAATGCTTTAACATCATTAGCAGCGGTTGCCCTGTTATTTGCTTCGGCGGCCATTAGTAAAACCTCGGCGTAGCGGATGATACGAAAATTATTGTCATAATTTAATTCAACCTGGCCTGAAGTTTCGCCTTTGCGTGGCAAATACTTACCATTGTAATACCCGGTGTTTTTATAAGGAGCAACTTGAAACGTTAAACCAAAGCTAGGATTTGTGGCGGCATAAGCTGCAGGATCAAATAAAGTAACAGCCTTGCGTTTATCGCCTGCCGAGAATGCTGCGGCCAAGTTTTGAGAAGGCAGATTGGTGCTCCAGCCTGCAGCATATGGCATTGCCGCGTTAGCACTGCTTATTCCCCTCACACCATTTTGTTGTACCGCATAATTACCCTGGCCGCGAGTGGCTCCACCCCAATTATAATAAGGCGACCCGTTGGTATATTGAATCTCGAAAATCGATTCAGTCCCATTCTCTCCGGCCAATAAAAACATCGAACCATAATCAGCCACTAACGAAAATGGGCCGGTTGTAATAATGCTTTCCAGTACTGGAACCGCTGCATCGAATTTGTTTTCGTACAGATAGACCTTACCCAACAACGCTTGTGCAGCATATTTGGTTATTTTGCCTTTTTGTGCCTGAATAGGTGGCAATACAGCAATAGCGGCTGTGAGGTCGGCTTCTATTTGTTTATAAACATCTGCCTTGGCTGTACGTTTCAGTGTTTTAGCATCTACCAACGTCAATCGTTTATCCAAAAACATTGGCACATCGCCAAACATACGTACCAATTGGAAATAATAGTAAGCGCGTAGAAAGTAAACTTCGCCGTACATGGCATCTTTGCCTGCAAAGCTTATTGTTTGGCCGGCCAGGTTTGTTGTTTTATGTTGAATCAGGTAATTAGTACGACTTACTCCCTCGTAAGATACCTGCCAAAGGTCTGCCATTGTCGAGTTTACCGGCGTATTTATAAAATCGTCTATCTGTTGTAATGGTAACACGTCCGACGCGCTTTCGCCACCCGCGACCGAATTGTCTGAAGCAATATCAGCAACCACATACTCTTGGTTTAACCACTGCAACGGCGAGTAGGCACTAACTGTCATACTTCGATAGTCACTTTCGCTTTTTAAGTAGTCCTGCTCGGTAACCTGGAAATCCTCATGCGGATTATAATCCACAAATTTCTTGCAAGAAGTAAGCGCGGTGATCAACATGACCAAGCCTACTGTTTTTATGTATATTTTATTCATTTTAATAAAAAATTAAATGATTATAATTTAATGTCGAGACCCATACTGAAGATTCTTGGCTGAGGGTATGCACCGCGATCAACACCGCTATCTAATACACCGCCAGATATTTCCGGATCGAACCCTGTATATTTGGTAAACACAAAGGCATTTTTTACCTGGCCGTATAACCTCACGCTTTTAAATACATTTTTGGTTAATGACGATGGGAACGTATAGCCTAATTGTATACTTTTTATTTTAACAAAACTTCCGTCTTCTACATACCTGTCAGACACGCGAATATTGCTATTGGGGTCTGTAAACGAATATCTTGGAAACTTTGCATCGTTGGTAGACCCGGGACCGGTCCAACGACCCAACACACTCCGAAATTTATTATTGAAAGTTGCGTTACGCTCATAAGCGCGGTAAACATCATTACCAATGGACGCATAGGTAAAAGCATTAAAATCAAATCCCTTGTAAGCAATACTTAAATTCCATCCGGCAGTGAAGTTAGGGAACGGGTCGCCAATCTGTATCTGGTCTTTAGCATCAATTTTGCCGTCTTTATTGGTATCCGCATAACGAATATCGCCTGGTTGTGCACCTGCTTGTGTAGGAGCTGCAGCAACTTCGGCAGTAGTCTGAAAAAGGCCCTGGGTTTTATAACCGTAGAAATAACCCGGTGTGAAACCCTTCTCGAATACAGTAACTGTTTGAGACTGTCCGTTAAAATAAGAACCGCCCAAAACCTTGGCGCTACCGTCTGTATTGGTTGCCGTCACCTGGTTTTTTCCTGTAGTAAAAGTGAAAGTATTATCTAACTTCCAATTACTGCCTATCTTTTCTTTGTAATTTAAGCTAATGTCAAAACCGCTTGTTTTTGTTGACCCGATATTTGCCACAGGAGCCGGAACCGTACCTAAATACAATGGCACCGAAGGTGTAAATAATAAACCGTTTACTTTCTTTTGATAATAGTCTGCGGATATAGATAACTTGTTATTTAGGAAGGTCATATCGAACCCAACGTTTGATTGTAATTGAGTTTCCCAACCTAAAACAGGGTTTGCAGCGGAACCTACAGTTGAACCAGGAACGAACACATTATCATAGTTGTAACCGTTGCTATTGGCAGTAGGGCCATAATCAGGCCCGCCCGTACTAATACGTACAAATTGTGGATTTACTTCTTCGTTTCCTGTAGAGCCATAACTGCCCCTGAATTTTAAGTAGTTTATGAAGTCTGAATGAAAGAATTTTTCATTGGTTACCACCCAACCCAAAGAGCCTGCGTAGAAATTAGCGAATTTCCTGTCGGGCCCGAAAGCCGAAGAACCGTCGCGCCTTATAGAAAACGACGCTAAATATCTGCCTTGAAAGTCGTAGTTTAAACGGCCAAAGTAAGATATGTTCCTTTTAAAATATTGATAGTAATACCCTGTTTGAGCGTTGGTATTTGTTGCCGAGTTTACACCTGTTGCAGCTGTGAAATCTGCAAAGTCATACGAGTTGTACGGGACATCCTGCCTGCTAGCGCCATCAGCATTGCCACTGGTTTTAGCTAAAGCAAAACCTAACACAGTTTCAAAATGATGGTCTTTTTTTACGCTAAAGTCGTAGTTAGCAAATGACTCCCAAGTGTAGTTAAAGTTGCTGTTTTTTGCGTGGGAAACACTGTTGTGCGCGCCAATAACAGTAGTCCCGTCGGCGTTTAACGTATTGTCTACATTCTGAGGGCCATAAAATACTAATGGGGTAAAGGTTTTAGAATTATCATCGTACTTAGTATACCCAAAGCGACTATTTAACTTAAGCCCTTTTATAATTGTATACTGCAATTCAAACTTTCCGTATAATTTGTTACCAGTGTTTGTGTTATACGTGTTGTCAAGTTTTGTTAGGGGGTTATAAACTTCTGATAGAATATTGGTACTAAAGCCATATTTACCTTGCGTGCCAGCTACCGTATTTAGTATCGGCACATTTGGATCAAAATTGAGTGCACTACCCAAGATACTATTAAAAGAGTTTTCTTGCACACCTTTTGAATTTAAGACGACATCGGTTGCATTTACAATGAATTTTAATTTTGGAGTAATATCAAAACCTAAATTAGCCGTGAAGTTTCCCCTGCTAAATTTCGATTTATCAATGCCACCAACGATACCACCCTGGCTCAAATATCCACCTGATAGAAAGTATTGCACCTTGTCTGTGCCACCACTAACAGATATATTATGCGTTTGCGTGGCAGCGGTGTGAAAAACCTGATCTTGCCAGTTGGTGCCTACACCCAGTGTGGATAGATTAGGAAAAATAACGTTGCCACCAGACGTAACACTGCCTTCATTAATAATAGCGGCGTATTCGGTTGCGTTTAATACACCTACTTTGTGTAATACTTCTTGCATACCATAGTTACTACTTATCGATATCTGTGGCGCTTGATTTTTCTTGCCCGATTTAGTAGTTACGACTATAATGCCGTTACCCCCCTTCAAACCATAAATGGCATTAGTAGCAGCATCTTTTAAAACATTAATTGACTCGATATCCAATGGGTTTATAGAATTGAAATCTGTAAGCGTTTGAAGTACACCGTCAATAACAACCGCGGGGTTACTTCCCGAGAACGATGGAATACCCCTTACTTGGACTGTAGGCGTTGATCCTGGCGAGCCGCTTTGTATTACATTTACGCCTGCTGCCTGGCCTTGAAGCGCTTCTTCCGCGCGTACCGGGTTTAGCTTTTTGATATCCGAGCTTTTTACAACCGATACAGCACCGGATATATTGGTTACTTTTTGTGTACCGTAACCAACCACAATAACTTCATTAAGGGCGTTAGCCTGGCTATCGTCCAAAACAAAATTTAAAGGTGTTGTACCATCATATACTTTTTCTAATGTGACCATACCGACAAAAGACACAACCATGGTGGCTCCTTTTTGCGGTGCGGTTAAGGTATAATCGCCATTTATGTCTGTTAATGTGCCGTAGCTTGTGCCTTTAATTGTTACAGAGGCGCCAGGCAAAGTTTCTCCATTGCTTCGTTGGGTTACTCTTCCTGTTAGACGGCCATTTTGAGCGAAAACTTGGCTGACAAGGGTTAAAAATAGCGCCATGCTGAAACAAAACTTGAGTTTTAATTGCATAGAATTTGGTTTTTTGGTTTATAATTTAATTTGATTGCTGCATCATTGATAGTACCGCTCACAAAAACATTTTCTGTTATTGGGTCGCTTTAGTTGTATGCAAAAATCAGGGTGGATCCTCTCTAGCCAATTTAATTATGCTGTTACTGTATGAAAAACTGGTCTTTATATCCAGCAAAATGGGTATATACAAGCTTATCGTATTCATAATACAATTATTTGGTTTTCTGAAATGTGCTGATGCAGCGGGTTTATAATGGGTCAAATGTATCAGGAGATGTCGCATTAACGAAATTTCACACTACATCTCTGCTACACAACCCGCAAAAAAATTTTATGGGTTATTTTTAGTAGTTATGTTTACATTTAAAAAATGTTGAAGCCAATCAACATAAACCTATTATGTTTTTACGTATCGTTTTTATTTTTTTATCGCTGTGTTGCGCACAAGCAGGAATTTCGCAGTCCTATATTGGACAACGGGAAACCATTAACTATTCAAAAAAACAATATAATGCCGGCACGCAAAATTGGAAGATAAAGCAAGACAAGCAAGGAAGGGTATATTTTGCCAACAACGAGGGGGTATTAGTTTTTGATGGAGCAAACTGGCAATTATATCCGTTGCCAAATAAAACGATTGTATGGTCTATTGATTTTGGTAAAGACAATAAATTATATACTGGTGGACAGGACGAGATAGGTTACTTCTATCCCGGGAAAAATGGGCAGCTCATTTTTAGATCTTTAAAAGTTTTACTACCAAAAGTTGACCGAACCTTCTCAGACATTTGGGATATAGTTTGTTTAGGCGATGATGTGTTTTTCAGGACTCGCTCCAAAATATTCCGTTACACGGATAATAAAATGACTGTTTATCCATCATACTCAACATGGCTTTTCATGGGGATTTGTCAAAACGAATTGATTGCTCATGACGAAAAGAAAGGATTGATGATTTATCGAAATACGAAATGGGAGACCCTTATTAATAAAACAGCGTTACCAAAAGATTTTTACGTTACCAGCGCTTTATCTATTGCTAAAGACAGTACTTTGTTTACGACGGCAAAAAATGGCAATTATTTATTGTCGGGTAAACAACTAAAATGTTGGCCTCTTACCGGACTTGGTATTGATAATCACCAGCATTTTTTAAATACATTGGCGCTTGGGAACAATAATTATCTTATTAGTACTTATACCAATGGCGCGTACCTTGTCGATATTAAGGGTCGGGTGATCGAAAATATCTCAAAAAGCGAGGGCCTTCAGAATAGTAATATACGATGTATGTTTATGGATAACGGCCAAAATGTTTGGTTAGGATTAGATAATGGTATAGATCTGGTAACTTATAATAATGCTGTAAAACACATCAACCCGGCATTATTTAAGGACGGGGGAGGTTTTTCGATGACCAAATATAATAACAGCTTATATTTTGCGCTTTCAAATGGTGTTTACCAACTACCTCTGCAAAACATCCCTGATCTTAGCTATAACGCTGATAACTTCCGGGTAATTTCTGAAGGCTTATCCTGGCATATCTCTGTAGTAAATAATGAATTATTAACGGGGCGCGATGATGGCATTTATCAGGTAACTGATCAAAAATTAATTCCAATATCAAACAAGACCGGTTTTTGGCAGTTTGAACCATTGGTGAAAACGCCAGGCTCGTCATTAATTGCCGCAGGAAACTACGATGGTGTGCGCTTATTTGATCAACGTAGTGGCAAGTTCTTTGATAAAGGAAACATTGGCAACTTCAATGAATCTGCTCGCTTTTTGGGTATTGATAGTCGAAATACAATTTGGACCTCACACCCTTATCGCGGAATCTATAAGTTGAGTTTAAAAAGTCCTAAACCCCGGCTGTACACCCAGAATGATGGACTGCCCGCTACACTTGATAATTTTATTTTTAAAATAAGGAACAGGGTGGTCGCAGCCACCCAAAAGGGAATTTATGAATATAATTATAATGCAGATAAATTTGAACGATCGCTTCAATTTAGCAAAATATTTGGCACTAAGGGCTTACGTTATTTAAAAGAGGATCCTTCGGGCAACATTTGGTTTGTTGAAGGCAAAAATTTAGGGGTCGTAGACTTTTCTTATCCAAAACCAACCACGATTTATTTTCCTGAACTCAACGGTCGTGTATTGAGTGGATTTGAGAATGTTTATCCAATAAATGATAAAAATATATTCGTAGGTAGCGAAAATGGCTTTTACCATATCAATTACGCCAAATACAAACAGAATATACATCCGCTCACTGTATATATCCGTAAAGTAAAAGCTGTAGCAAATAATACCGATAGCATTCTATTTGGTGGATATTACACTGCCGTAAATAATGATGACAAGCAAACCGCCCAAAGTACACCATCATTAAGCTTTTTATGGAATTCCTTGCATTTCGAATTCTCTTCGCCGGTATTTGAAGACCAATCGAATGTTACTTACAGCTATTTTTTAGAAGGCTTTGATAACACGTGGTCCGAGTGGACAAAAAAAACCGAAAAGGACTATACTAATTTAGCATCAGGTAACTACACCTTTAAAGTTAAAGCGCGCAACCATCAAAA
>JACMRC010000280.1 GCA_014376655.1 Mucilaginibacter sp.
CCGGATAGTGTGCCGCCAAGAGATACCGCCAGTTCAAATATTTCACGAATACCGTCCTTTAGCTTATTATTCCAGTCGTCATTGCTCATATTGGCTTTAATGATATTTACGTGCAGGTTACCATCACCCGCATGCCCATAACAAACCGACTCAAATCCATATTTATCCCCGGTAGCTTTAATCCCTGCTATTAATTGCGGTAGCGTAGCACGCGGTACAACGGTATCTTCTTCTTTATAAACTGAGTTTGATTTTATGGATACACCCATAGTACGCCTAATACGCCATAGCTCTTCTTTTTGAGCGGCCGTGTCTGCAAATAATAAATTGGTACAGCCAAACTCTTCTAACACCT
Organism: Mucilaginibacter sp.; assembly: GCA_014376655.1. Lineage (GTDB taxonomy): Bacteria > Bacteroidota > Bacteroidia > Sphingobacteriales > Sphingobacteriaceae > Mucilaginibacter. Next base: position 356 of record JACMRC010000280.1, read on the forward strand.
GGTTTATCTTTTCGCAATCGGTAAATATTACGTCAGGGTTGTTTCCATCTACCTCAATTAGCAGGAAGGCCGCGTCATTAGGCTGCAGGTCAAAAACTATAGCGTCTTTCTCTATCACCCATTCCACTCCCCTGCGTTCCATAAACTCCAATGCCGACGGTACAATCCCTGCCCTGAATATAGCCGATACCGCTTTACAGGCCGCGTCGTTCGAAGTAAACGATGCCAACATTAATGCGTCAACAGTTGGTGCCGGGATAAGCTTAACCACAATTTTGGTGACAATACCCAACGTCCCCTCCGACCCAATGATCAATTGTGTTAAATTATAGCCCGATGCATATTTCAGCGTATTGGCACCAGTCCATATAATTTCGCCGGATGGCAGCACCAGCTCCAGGTTTAAAATATATTCGCGTATTGTTCCGTATTTAACCACCCTTGGCCCGCCCGAGCCATGCGCTACATTACCGCCGATAAAGCAGCTGCCCTTGCTTGCCGGGTCTATAGGGTAAAGCAAACCCTTAGCTGCCACCTGGTTCATAAAATCTTCGGTAATAACACCCGGTTGTACAGTTGCCTGCAGGTTTTGCTCATCAATATTAATAATTTGATTGAAACGCTCCATCGCCATTACTAAACCGCCCATAATGGGCAATGCACCGCCGCTTAAGCCTGTGCCTGCACCGCGCGGTGTTACCGGTATTAAATACTCATTACAAAGTTTTAACAACGCAGAAACCTCTTGGGTTGATTTTGGCTTAACAACAACTTCGGGATAATAGAACAGGTCCTCAGTCTCGTCATGGCTATATCTTTCCAGTTCGGCGTGGCTGGTTATAACAGCATCGTTGCCAATAATTTGCTTAATTGCGGTTAATATCTCGTCGGTTATTTTATTGTAAGGCATGTAATTGTTAAAAATCAAAACTATGGATTATACGCTGTATAATTAATTTTTATACGTATAATTAACACATAAATATATCCTGATAAAATGAAAAAGTTATTGCTATCGGTTTTTGCATGCGATCCATCCAAAGGATCAGAAGACGGCAATGGATGGAACTGGGCTTTAGGGTTGGCCGGCAAGGGATATGATGTACACTGCCTAACCCGGAGCGTAAACAAGGAAGGCATAGAACAACATAGCAAGCCCAATAATGTAACATTTCATTACATAGTGATGCCGTTGGGTACCGAGAAACTATTTCATGCACCAGGGCCAAGTATTTATATGTACTATATGCTTTGGCAATGGCTGGCTTATAAAAAAGCAGCCGGTTTGCACAAACAATTAAAATTCGATCTGGCTCACCATGCAACCTGGGGAAGTTTACAAATGGGGTCGTTTTTATATAAGTTGGATATCCCTTTTGTATTTGGCCCTGCCGGTGGCGGGCAAATAGCCCCCGAGGCATTTAAGAGTTACTTTAAAGGCTATTGGGCATCCGAAGTAAAAAGAGAAAAGGTGAGCGATATGCTGGTTAAGTATAACCCGGCTTGTAAAAACATGCTAAAAAAAGCCTACTCGGTTATGGTATCTAACCGCGAGACATTGGCATTAGCCAAATTGGTTGGGGCTAAAAACGTCCATATATCATTAGATACTGCTTTGCCTGACAGCTTTTTCCCGGATCAGCTTAAAATAAAATCGCCCCAAAAAGACAAACTGCAATTGCTATGGGTGGGCCGCTTTATGCCGCGCAAAGGCGTTTTGCTGGTGCTTGAGGTTATGCAGCAATTAAAATCATACCCAGGAATAACCTTAACCGTTGTAGGTCATGGCGAAATGCAGCAGGAAATTGAAGACTGTATTAAAGAATATGGATTGAAAAACACCGTACGCTTAACAGGAAAAGTGCCTTACGAAGAAGTCCGCACCTATTACGATTCGCATGACGTTTTCTTTTTCACTTCGCTGCGCGATTCAAACGGTGTACAGGTAATTGAAGCTATGGCTTTTGGTATGCCTGTTATTACCCTTAATTTACATGGGCAGGGTATTATAGTAAGCGACGAAACAGGTATACGGTGCAGCCCCGAATCGCCTGCTATTGCTGTGGCCGAATTAAAGGAAGCAGTTTTAGAACTTTATAACAACCCAGCTAAAGTAAGCAGCATGAGCGCAAAAGCAGCCAAATATGCCGCAAAACAAAAATGGCCCGAAAAAATAAATGATACCGTAACTAACTATTATCCTTTTTGATAATGGAGCGATACCGCAGAATAAGCCACTTTAGTGCTTAAAGGTGGGTTCTTTTTCATGACGGTGAGTTTTATACTATCGACCAGGTTGTACTGATCTTTTATCCTGTTCATAATAGCTTCGGCCACAGTTTCTATTAATTTTTTAGTGAGCTTCATCTCTTCGCAAGCTATATTATGTAACTGCTCATAATTTACCGTATTGCTAATTTCGTCACCATTCATATCGCCGGTTGGTGTAAACTCAACTTCTATATCAACAATAAAGCAACACCCCAATTTTTGTTCTTCGGGATAAAAGCCGTGATAGGCAAAAAACTCTGCGCCGTGTAATGCTACAATCATACTTCAAAAGTAATTAAGATTAACAATATGCCTATATCTAAGTTAGCTTTCCTTAAATTTGTTTACCAACATTTATTTATATGGCCAAGACTGATCTTTTTGAATCGCCCGATTATTATTTATTAGACGAATTGTTAACCGATGAGCATAAGCTGATCCGTAAAAGCGTGCGCGATTGGGTAAAAAAAGAAGTTAGCCCTATAATAGAAGACTATGCACAACGCGCCGAATTCCCGAAACAGCTTTTAAAAGGTCTGGCAGAGATAGGCGCTTTTGGCCCTACCATTCCTGCACAATACGGCGGACTGGGTTTAGATTATATGGCTTACGGCATAATAATGCAGGAGATAGAGCGTGGCGACTCGGGCATCCGGTCAACCGCATCCGTACAGGGTTCGTTGGTGATGTACCCTATTTATGCTTATGGCTCCGAAGACCAGAAAATGAAATACTTGCCCAAACTGGCAACGGGCGAATTGATGGGCTGCTTTGGCTTAACCGAACCCGATCATGGATCAGATCCGGGTGGCATGACCACTAATTTTAAAGACGCCGGCGATCATTACCTGTTAAATGGTGCTAAAATGTGGATCTCTAATTCGCCTTTTGCTGATATAGCCATTGTTTGGGCAAAGAACGAACAAGGTAAAATACAGGGATTAATAGTTGAGCGCGGCATGGAAGGGTTTACCACGCCCGAAACTCATAACAAATGGTCATTACGTGCATCGGCAACCGGCGAACTGGTGTTTGATAATGTTAAAATACCAAAGGAAAACTTACTACCAAATGTATCGGGGTTAAAAGGGCCGCTTGGCTGCCTTAACCAGGCACGTTACGGCATTGCCTGGGGTGCTATTGGTGCAGCTATGGATTGTTATGATACCGCGCTGCGTTATGCTAAAGAGCGTAAACAATTTGGTAAGCCAATTGCAGGTTTCCAGCTTCAGCAAAAAAAATTGGCCGAAATGATAACTGAAATAACGAAGGCCCAGCTATTGGTTTGGCGCTTAGCTACCTTAAAAAACGATAACCGCGCTACACCTGCACAAATATCGATGGCTAAACGTAACAGTGTTGAGGTTGCCATAAACATAGCGCGCGAAGCCAGGCAGATGCTTGGCGGTATGGGCATAACAGGCGAATATCCTATTATGCGTCATATGATGAACCTTGAGTCGGTAATTACTTATGAAGGCACACATGATATACATTTACTGATAACAGGTTTGGATATTACCGGCGAAGAGGCTTTTAAATAGCGTTCGGCAAAACTTATTAGTTTAGTAATAATAGGTTGCTATTTTTTATAGCGTTAATATTAAATGACAGGATACCACACGGAAAGAATCACCTCAACAAGTCAGCATACCATTGTCCTGATGCTTTTACAGTGCGCTGTAAAGTTTCAAAATCAACATAAATAATTCCAAATCGTGGGTGATAACCTTCGGCCCATTCAAAGTTATCGGTAAGTGTCCATATAAAGTAACCGCTTACTTTGCAGCCTTCGTTTTTGGCTTTTAGTACCTGTTGCAAGTATTGCTGCAGATATGCAACACGCTGGGGGTCATTAACCTCGTCCTCAACAATGTCATCTTTAAAAGCTGCGCCGCTTTCGGTTAGGTAGATCTTTTTTATCTGCGGATACTGGTTATACTTTTTAAGGATATGATAAATAGATGCCGGGTAAACCTCCCATCCCATAGCGGTTATGGGTACGTTACGCTTTTCGGCTTTAACCAAACTGGCATGGATATATGGCGTAAAAAACGAGTGCTTAACTATCTCGCGGGTATAATTTTGCAGGCCGATGAAATCAAAATCAAACTTAAGGTTTTCCATATCGCCCGCCAAAATATATTTATCCATGCCCTTTAAAACAGAAGTAAGTTCGGCCGGATATCCTAACCCTAATACCGGCTCAATAAACATACGGTTCAATAAAGCGTCAACTTTTGTAGCAGCGGTAATATCTTTTGGCTTATCAGAATAAGGCTCGATATATGAACAGGAAAACGTGGTACCTATTTCTGCTTCGGACACAGCCTTACGTAATATTTTAGCGCCGGTAGCCATACATAAGGTAGCATGATGTATGGCGGGCAAAAAATTCTTTAATCCTTTCCTACCCGGTGCATGGATCCCTAAAAAATAACCTGCACCTGTAAATACCGAGGGCTCGTTCATTACCATCCAATGTTTTACACGGTCTCCAAAAGCGTTGGCGCAAATGGTTACATAATTGGCGAACCAATCAATAACAGATCGGTTTGTCCAGCCGCCTTGCATTTCAAGCGCGTGTGGCAGGTCCCAGTGATATAGTGTGAGCCAGGGTTCTATGCCTTGTAGTAAACAATAATCAATAACACGGTTATAGTAATCAATACCAGCCTGGTTAACTTCGCCTGTCCCGTTAGGTAAAATGCGCGACCATGATATAGAAAACCTGAAATTTGGAATATTAAGCTGTTTGATAAGGTCGATATCTGTTTGATATCGGTTATAAAAATCAGTAGCTACACGATGATGATGGCCATTTAGTATCTTACCTTTTTTTGTGGTAAAAACGTCCCATATAGATTCGCCCTTACCATCAGCATCATGCGCGCCTTCAATTTGAACAGCTGCGGTTGATACCCCCCAGGTAAAATCTTCGCCGAAAAGTTGTTTGTTTAGTACGGTATCCTGGATATTAGATTTCATTAAATTGAGCTACACAACGCCCAAATTGTATATTATAATTGTATTAAAGAAACGTTAGTAAAAATAAAATTAGTGAATGAACGATGATCTGATACTTTTTAAGATCATCCACTCGCGTAAGCTGCTGAATAAATTGACGATGAATTTCATAACAGTTTGTTTTAATTTTCCAATACTAAGGTAAGGGGCCTGTGTGTGGTTATGATGTTGTTAATATTACATTATTGTTAACTGATTTAGTAACATCAAAACTGTAATAATGTTTAATTTAGCCGCTATTATTCGCAATTGCCATGAAGGATCATTTCATTAAACTTTTTAACTACGATAAGTATACCAATCAAAAAATAGCCGAGACTATTGTAGCCACAAACGGTCCTGAAAAACCTTTGGGATTAATGGCGCACCTGTTAACTGCCGAAAAAGTTTGGCTGCGCCGCATAAACGGCGAATACAAAATAAGTGTTGTGCTTTGGCCCACCTGGCCGGCAGATGAGTTGGAGTTGATAATTAATGAGACACATGCATCATGGATTGACTACTTAAACACATTAACCGACGCTGATTTGCAGAAGCTTATCACCTATCAAAACTTCCAGGGACATGAATATACTATGCGGGTGGTTGATATTATAACCCATGTAATAAATCATGGTACACATACCCGGGCGCAGGTCGGTGTGCATTTAAGGCTGGCTGGCGCCGAACAACTACCTGTGACCGATTTTGCATATTACATTACCAATATTATTTAACACCTCATCCAAAATGAAAAAAATATTTTTTGCCACACTAATTTGTTTAGCGCTTAACGCTTGTAATGACCCTAAAGCTGATGAAAAAGCAGTATTAAATGATGTAATTAAATTGCATGATAAAACCATGGGATTTGACGAGCAGGTGATGCACAATAAAATGAAGTTGGATACCTTGCTACTGGAAGCTAAAAACGATGAAGCAAAAACCCGGATCAAATATTTAACCACCCGCCTAACCAAAGCTGAGAGCGCCATGGAAGACTGGATGCAAAATTTTGATCCGGCAAAAAAAGGCACGCACGAAGAGATCATGAGCTACATTACAGCGCAGAAGAAACAGATAACAGCTGTTGATACCTTATTGTCAGGCGCGGTTAAAGAATCAGCCGAGTATTTAAAACCGTTTAAGAAATAAGCATGAAAAAATTACTCAGCGTTGCTTTTATATTGACCTTAACCGCCTGCAAGTTTAATAGCGAGCAAGCGGCGTTGCCTATATTTGGTAACCGCACACCCACTACCGTAAATGGTAAAACCGATACCATTTATCAAACTATCCCGGCTTTTACAACGGTTAACCAGTATGGCGACAGCATTACCAATAAAAACCTGGACGGAAACATTTATGTAGCCGATTTTTTCTTTACCACCTGTCCGTCCATCTGCCCTACCATGCACCGTAACATGCTTACGGTTTTTGATGCATTTAAGGCCGAAAAAGATATCAAGATCATATCCTACTCTATCGATCCAAAACATGATAGCGTAGCTGTACTAAAGAAATACGCCGATAAAATGGGTGTTACCGGCAATACCTGGTGGCTGCTGCAAGGCAAAAAAGAAGAGATCTATAAACTGTCAGAAAGTTACCTGGTGGGCAAACCTAAAGAAGATGCCCGGCAACAATTTATACATGATGGTTTCTTTATTTTGATTGACAAGCAAAAGCGTATCCGCGGGTTTTATGATGGAACCGTGCCCGAGCAAGTAGCTAACCTGATAACCGATATCAAAAAGCTAAAATCAGAAACTGACCAAATAGTCAAATGAAATTAAAAGTAATAAGCGGAATTGGTTTACTATTAGCGCTCCTGATTTTTTCGTGCCAAAGCGAAGACGAAATAACCTTTAAGCGCTATTATACCACGGGCAGTATTGTATATCAAACCAAGTGTCAAAACTGTCACGGTAAAGACGGTCAGGGACTTTTAGCGTTAATGCCGCCACTTACCGATATCATGTTTCTTAAAACCAATAAGGCGGCATTGGCTTGCTTCATTAAATATGGCATAAAAGGCAAGCTACTCATCATCAACAACAAACCCTTCGAAGGCGAAATGCCGTTAATCGACCTCGCCCCAATTGAAATTGCCGAGGTGCTTACCTATGTAACCAATTCGTTTGGGAATAACATGGGTGTTGTTACCGCGCAACAGGTTAGTGATGATCTGGCTAAGTGTAAGTAAAAAAGCCTTCACCCTGAGGCACTCGAAACCTTGCCTGCCGGCAGGCAGGGGTGAGCGTAAAGGCCTTTGCCCGCATGCTTCGAGAGCCTACCCATGACATGTTGCTAAGTAACCTTACCTACATATCGCAGTATTATCACGCTATATCACACTGTATCACACTATATCACATCATTATCACACTGAATCACACGCTATCACAGCGTATCACACTGTATCACAGTCAGGTTTTAACTTAAATAGCTGTGTATTAACATATTGCTATAAAAATGGAATTTATGCGCTTTTGGGTTGGCTTGAAATGCCGCAAAAGTTGGCCGCTTTAAAAAGAGCAGGTGCTTGGTTATATAAAAAAATACAAAAAATATCGCAGAGAAATACCAGATGGGTGCAATTCAAATTGTCGCTATTTTTCCGGAATCTAAGCGTGTCATTGCACGTTCAAAGTCCCGCCGGGATTTTATAACTCAGCATGACACCCCGTTACCTTTTATCAATTATTCGTACACCTTCAAACTATTCTTCAGCAATCGCATTTCTTCCTGTATATTCTCTATACGCTCTATTAAGTGCGTAATGGCTTCAATCCCGGCAATGTTTATGTCAAGCTCGTTATGTAGGCGTATCATGCGTTCCAGCTTATGCAGTTCGGTATCTGGGATACATGAGGTTTGGTTAACTATGGTAATCTTTATCAGGCCCGCTTCCTGCAGGTCGGTAATAAAGGTGTGTTCGAGTTGGTGATAAACACAAAAATCAGTAGTTTTTATTAAATGCTTAGCGCTCATATCCCAATAATTTATGCTGATGATTTAGCCAGTTCTTCAAATAGTTGCTTTTGCTTGTCGGTAAGGTTGGTGGGTAGTTGTATTTCGTAGCTAATATATAAGTCGCCAAACGCGCCTTCTTTTTTATAAACAGGCAAGCCCTTACCTTTAAGCTTAACCTTGGTGCCGGTTTGTGTTTCGGGTGCTACTTTAACCTTTACTTTGCCGGTCATGGTTTCGGCGGTTATTTCGCCGCCTAATATGGCGGTATAAATGTCCAGTTTAGCTGTGCTGTACAAATCTGCACCTTTGCGTTTAAATCGGGGATCGTCAGTTACTAAAAACTTGATAAACAAATCGCCACCCGGGCCGCCATTTGCACCGGGGCCACCATGGCCGGCAATTTTTATAGTTTGCCCGTTCTCAACACCGGCAGGTATGGTTATCCGTATGTTTTTATTATTGACTGTAAGCGTTTGTTTATGGCTCTCTAATATGTCTCTAACGTTCAACTGCAATTCGGCATTCAGGTCCTGGCCGCGATATTTAGCTTGTCGCCGTTGCCCGCCACCACCTGCTGTCCCGCCAAACATAGACTGGAAGAAATCCGAAAAATCTTCGCCACCACCACCGCCGCCAAATCCTTCAAAATCAAAAGCCTGGCCGCCGCCGCCATAGCTGCGTTGTTGTTGACTTTGCTGTTGCCGCGCCTGTTCGTGCTGTTCGCCATGCTGCCAGTTTTCGCCGTATTGGTCGTATTTTTTACGTTTTTCGGGGTCACTTAAAACCTCGTTAGCCTCGTTAAGCTGCTGGAATTTTTTTTGAGCTTCGTCGTCGTTAGGGTTAAGGTCGGGGTGATATTTGCGCGCGAGTTTACGGTAGGCGGCCTTAATGTCCTTTTCGCTTGCCGTTTTTGTGATGCCTAATATTTGGTAATAATCAATAAATGCCATAATGGAATGGTAGCGGCGCAATGTTTTGCGCCTGTATATTAAACCTTAAAGGTAGCAGATTGGTTTTGATTAATAAATGATCCTTGTCATTTCGGGCATAGCGAGAAATCATATACCCCTTGCTAAATATAGCGCGTACAAGATTTCTCCTCGTACCCTGCCTGCCAGCAGGCTCGTTCGAAATGACAAAAAATAAAAATTAAAGATCAGATGACCTTGTGCGGCTGCGCTTAATATAATTCCTAAAATCCAACACTATCCCCGCGAAAAAGTAAACTATTAGCGGGAAACCAACGGATATAAACGAAGTGTAGATGAAAAATAACCTTATTTTGGAGATTGAAATATTTAACCGCTCGCCTAAATAAGTACAAACCCCGAAGGAATAACGTTCAAAAAAAGTGAGGATCCGCTGTAACATATTATATCAGGCTAACTTTAGTATTTTATTACCAACGCTGCATTGCAGGCATTTCTTATAATTACAATAATAGTTTTTTAATTCCAATAAAGCCTGCGTTTCAAACGCCGAATTTACTTTTACACCCAAACTGGCAAAATCGGCTATGATATTATTATTTTCGCCGGGCAGGTTTTCAAGCAATTTTAAAGCGCGATTGATATAATATTCTTGCTGATTATGCTTGCCGTAACTAAATAAAAACAGTGCTAAGGTATTTAACAACAAAAGGTCGGCAGATGTTTGCCCCATGTTTTTTGATGCAGGTTTTGATGGTTTGTCAAACTGGTAATGTTCGTCCCAATATTCATTTACTTTAATATCGGTAAATAACTTTTGCAGGCTTTTTATATCTTTTATATCCAGTACTTTAGAGAACAGGTGGTTTGAGTTTACAACTAATGCCGCAAACTGAGCCAGCCTTACCGTCGGGAAGTTTAACGGGCGCATCCGCATAAATTTCCAAAGGTGGTTATCAATAGGCGTAAGGCTGAACTTCTTCCTCAAAAACTCATATTCGGTTTTTAGCTTGCGCGGATAATCATCCTCAAAATCTCCGTTTAAAAACCCGGCTTGCCCAAATATCAATGCTTCAATTTGCAGCGGGTTGTTTTTATGCTTCGCGAGGATATTTTGCGGTAGTGATTTCGCCATCATTTCAAACGGGACAGCATTGGTTTTAAACCCAAAGTTGGCCGCCAGGAATTGGTAAAAGGTTTCCTCCCAATCGCCGCGGTTAACGGCAAGGGCAGCTATAACGGCCTCTGATTTCTTTTCCAGTCGTTCTATCAAAATCCGCGTGAACCAGGTTTTTAAAGTAAATTCATCCAGTTTGCCTATGCTTGCTTCGCAGGGAATAATAGTTTGCGTACCGTAAACCAGGTTATGGTAGCGGTTAAACAGGTCATCAGGTATACGGTCTTTTAGTTCGAGCGTTGGGATGTGGCGGCCATTGGGTAGGGTAACCGGCTCATCGTCGCGGTATACTACATGCAGGATCACGTTATCATAAGCATTATCGGTAGTATGATTATGCTTTTTCCAGTCGGACGAGGAGAGGTGCAACTCCACATTTCCGGCCCATAGGGTATCGCCAATTTTTATTCGGGCATTCCCAAAGTCGGGCCCCGAATCGGTATTATGCATCCCTGCCGAAAAGATTTCTATTGCATCGCCCGTTGTAGTTTGCAGGTTACTCCGTTCAAACAGGCGGAACTTCCAGATGTAATGCAAAAAGTCTTCGGTGAAAAGCATTAAGCAAGGTATAAATTATTTGTCATTCGTACCTCGTAAATAACAAAAGGTCATTTAACCGCTTCTTCAAATACAGCTATATTCATTTTATTCATTTGCAGCATGGCTTGCATTGCTTTTTTGGCTTTCGCCGGATCGCTGTTTCCTAAAAATTTACCAAGATTAGCAGGTATAATTTGCCATGATAAGCCAAACTTATCTTTCAGCCATCCGCAACGGCTTTCCTGGCCGCCATCGGCGGTTAGGGCGTTCCAGTAATAATCTATTTCCGCCTGGTTGTCGCAGCTTACAAAAAGCGATATGGCTTCTGTAAACTTAAACATGGGCCCACCGTTAAGCCCCATGAATTTCTGGCCCGCCAACTCAAATTCGGCTGTGGTTACGGTTGCTACCGGGCCTTCGGTTACACCAGTTAAGGTTGATTGGCCGTTAACTTTAGAGTCTTTAAAAATCGAGGTGTAAAATTTTATGGCTTCGCCTAAGTTATTATCGAACCATAAAAATGGGGTTATTTTGCTCATACTATTTAAGGTTAATGTATACAACAAATGTACCATACGCCTACTTACCGCGAGGGGTGCGTTTGGGACATTGTTTAGGGCTAATAAGGACTAATTATGTGATAGTCGCAGTTTATTGATCTGTTTGTCCTGGATCCTGTTTAATAATATAACCATACAAATAGCGCCTATAGTTGCAAACAACATATCAGATTGTGTATCCCAGATATCGCCCTGTGTGCCCAGGAAGGAATCGCCGGATGAGCCGGAAGTTACTGACACAAACCACTCTAAAAACTCGTACAACATACTTATGCTCATACAAACGGTTACCGTTAAAACAGGCAGCCAGCTTTTGCTCTGGATAACTTTTTTACGGACGAACAATTCGCGCACTATCATAGCCGGTATAAAGCCTTGCGCAAAATGGCCTATTTTATCGTAGTTGTTTCGTTGCTGGTGAAATACGTCTTTTAGCCAGTTAAATAACGGCACCTGTGCATAAGTATAATGGCCACCAATAAACAATATATAGCAATGAATAAGGATAAATATGTAAGTTAAAGTGGTGAACGTAAAACGTTTAAAAGTTACAGCCAAAACCACTAAACCAATAATGGCAGGAAATACCTCCAATATCCAGGTAAAGTAATCGTGCGGGTTAATGGCCGAGCCTATCAGCCCAACAAAGAAGAGGAAGATCAGGATGTAATATTTTTTCACATCCTAAATGTAGGGTAAAATAAATTGGAAATTATATAAGGTATCTAAAGAGCCATAGGCCAATGTCATTAAATTAAGGATTATGTCATCTCGACCAACGGGAGAGATCTATACACGGATATGTCGCCAAACTATCTTGTATAGATTTCTCCCTCGTCCCTCGGTCGAAATGACAATTTTTGTTTATTAAATATGGAAACCTTCTAACTCATCGGCTATCAGGTGTAAAGTATCCTCAGGTACTACTCCCGGGTTTTTGCAGATATGCAGGATCTTATGACTATCGGGCTCAAAGCTGCCCACAAACTGCCCGTCTTTAAATATCTCGTATTTGCATTGCTCGCCTTCATGATGCATATAATCGCGCACTTCGAAATGCTGATTATCGTTATCTATTGCTACTGATATTTCAAACTTTTCCATGGTGCAAACTAAGTTGATAGCTAATAAACCTTAAAAACGCTTAATTGTTGGTTGATTTTTACTTTTTAATAGACAAGTAAAAAGTGGCCCCTTTATCCAAAGCCGACTTAACATAGATATTGCCATTTAAAGCATTAACCAGGTCCTTTACGGTTGATAAACCAATGCCCGACCCTTTTTGGTTATACCTATCGGTTACTTTAAGGGTAAAGTTGTTCGAGAATATTTTTTCGTGATAATGCTCGGCTATACCCATGCCGTTATCTTCTACTTCAAAATGATAAAACTCGGCATCTTCGGTGAAACGAACCTTTATAATACCTTGTTCTTTATTATTATACCTGATTGCATTACTCAACAGGTTTATAAAAATCTGTTCGAAAGCAATTAGCGATAAGTGTAATTCGGTAGGAATAACAGGCAGCTCGATATTGATATTATCAGGCACGGTTAGCATGGCAACTATTTTTTGCAAAATAGTATTGGCGTTAAACCGTTGTTTTTTGGCGATGAGTAATGAAGGCTCTTTAGAATAAGCCAGCATTTCTTCAACCAAAGCCATTAAGTTTTTGGTTGATATAATATTAAGGTCGACCAGGCGGATACACCCTTCGTCCTGCAATTTTTCGTGCCTTATTTTAAGTGCTTGCGAGGTTAGAAGTATACTGCTTAGCGGATTTTTAATATCATGCGCCGCCATTGATGCAAATTTTTGGATTAACACATTAGAGTTTAAAAGTTCCTGGTTGGCCGCTTCAAGATGCATCACTTTTCTACGTAGTTCCAGCTTATCCATAACCTGTTTGGCTAATATTTTAAGGCTGCTTTTCTGCTGATCAGTAAGTATGCGGATGGTTTGGTCGACCACACAAAGGGTGCCTAACGCGTGCCCATCTTCGGTAACTAAGGGTACGCCAGCATAAAAAGTGACCTTGGTTTCACCGGTAACTAAAGGATTGTCGGCAAAGCGTTCGTCTGCCCTGGTATCTTGAATCACCATTATATCATCGTATGATGCGATGGCATGTGAGCAGAAAGAAATATCACGCGGTGTTTCGCGGATATCAACACCCGTATGGGCCTTGAACCATTGCCTGTCGCCATCAATCAGGCTTATCAGCGCAACCGGAGTCTCGCAAATAGACGATGCCAGGTCCGTAAGGTCATCAAAGTCCTTTTCCTCGGCAGTATCTAAAATGTGGTAAGATTTTAGAGCGTTTAACCGCTCATCTTCATTAACATCTCTGGCTATCAATGGCATAATTATGTATAGAGGGATATTTTAAAGTTACATCAATATTTAATTGCATAATCTTTATTTTATTACCCAGTTAAAACTAATAGGAATAAACGCATAAAAGCGAATAATCGTTTGACCACTCGCCTTTATCGTTAAACTTTACAAATTTATTACGGCTTGTCTACCGTCACATCCTGTGCAAGTGTAGCATCATCAGGCGTTTTACCCAAGTCAACATCCAATGCATACAATGCACTGTCCTTAGCATTAACACCGCCGGCAACTTTTATTTTGCTTAACAGGTCCATAGCCAGGGTTTCTTCTTCGGTTTGCTCTTTAACAAACCATTGCATGAAATTCCAGGTGGCCCAGTCTTTTTCGGCCATGCTTAGGTTTACAATGTCATATATCTTGGTCGTGTTTTCTACCTCCGATTTAAAGACCTTCTCAAAGCAATCGTTTACGCTAACCGGGTCGGGGCCGGGTGCAGGTATTGCCGTAACTACCACCTTGCCTCCACGCTTTAAAATATACTCCAGGAACTTCATCATGTGGTTGCGTTCCTCGTTAGCATGCCTGAACAAAAAGTTCGAAATTCCGTCATAACCTTTATCGGCCGCCCATGAGGCATAAGCCAGGTAAATTTGGGCGTTATGTGCCTCGTTGGTCATTTGGTTGTTTAACGCTTTTGCGATGGTTGATGATAATCTGTTGGTTTCCATAAATGCATAAACCAACAGGCGCGTTAATAGTTTTTATGGGGCTTAATTTATTGTAAATGTTTATCTTCATTTTAAATATCATTACCATGGCTAATAAAGA
>JACMRC010000281.1 GCA_014376655.1 Mucilaginibacter sp.
GTTTTATCAAAGAAGTAATCTTCGCCCGCGTTGCGCATCCATTGGGTATAGGCACGGATACGGTAACTGCCCTGTTTATAATCATCGCCCAAAATAAAATCGCCAACCACCATGCCTGATGTAATGGGCAGTTTCAGATCTTTTACTACTGAATCTTTTTCATTGATCAGGTCGACATACAATGCCCCACTCAATTTAGATAACTGGTGCCTGCTGCCAATGGTTATATAGCCCTTAAACCAAATGGTATCGCCAAGGGCGTAATAAGGTTTATCCATGTGCAGGTACGCTTTTTCCTGCGGGATGGTATCGGTCCATTTTTGCAGAACACTTACTATCCCGACTAATGGGTCTGTATCTCTTGGAGTAAATGCAAATAGCAAGAGTGCCGCACCTATAAACAAAAGTTTAATGAGTGCAGTACTGTAAAATTTTGCTCGGGTAAATACTGCCCGTAAAAAACAGTTTATGTTCATTGGATAAGCTGGTTAGGCATTCGGTTAAGCTAATGTAAACAGAAAATTGTGATTGCAAATGGGCGCCACTAACTTATAAGTCAGGATGTTGTGAGAAAATGACTTATAAGTCATTGCCCGAACTTGATTAAATAAGTAAGCCGGTGCAGTTTTGGGCTACACCGACTAATTACCAACTCAAACTAAATTAATCGATTAGTCAACCCCCTAAATTGACTTTTCCTTTTAATCGTTTCTTTTCAGGTGTGAAAAGGTTTAGATTATTTGAAGGTAAATATTATAAATTATATTTTTCCGTTCATTTTGTTCACAACTTTTGGGAATATTTTATTTACACCAAGTGCCTAATAATGAATATGTTGAATATGTATTTTTTTAAATATTATTATTATGAGAAATAGTTGTGAATGGTGTTCTGCATCTATTTTATTTGGCGGTTTTATTTCAAAGATTTCTTACTTTGCATTCGTTAATACCAATTTTTAAAATAAACTGATACTTTCCGCTAACTATTTATCCGTTTTTTAAAAGGGATGGTTATGCCATACAATATTAAATTTTAATAAAATTATTATGTCTGCATATCGTAGTACCGACTGGTTTGGTAAAAAAGATAAAATGGGGTTCATTTACCGTAGTTGGATGAAGAACCAGGGCATGCCCGAGGATATGTTTGACGGCCGCCCGGTTATCGGCATCTGTAACACATGGTCTGAGCTTACCCCATGCAATGCCCACCTGCGCGATATTGCCGAAAGCGTAAAGCGCGGCGTGTTTGAAGCAGGCGGTTTCCCACTGGAGTTTCCTATCATGTCATTAGGCGAAACATTGTTAAAGCCAACTGCCATGCTGTTCCGCAATTTGGCCAGCATGGATACTGAGGAATCTATAAGAGGCAATCCTATTGATGGCGTAGTGCTGCTTACCGGCTGCGATAAAACTACACCTTCAACTTTAATGGGTGCGGCCAGTGTTGACCTGCCTACAATAGTTGTACAAGGCGGACCTATGCTGAATGGTAAATATAAAGGACACGATATAGGTTCGGGCACCAACGTTTGGACGTTTACTGATGATTTGAAAACCGGCAAGATCTCGTACGCTGAATTTGCCGAGGCCGAAAGCTGCATGTCGCGCAGCCCCGGCCATTGTATGACTATGGGTACCGCATCAACAATGGCTTGTATGGTCGAGTCGTTAGGGATGTCATTAAGTGGCGGCGCGGCTATCCCTGCTGTTGATTCAAGGCGCAAAAGATTGGCCCAATTATCCGGCAGGCGTATAGTAGAAATGGTTAAAGAGGATCTTAAAATGTCGAAGATCTTAACCCGTTCGGCTTTTGAGAATGCAATTAAAGTTAACGCGGCAATTGGTGGCTCATCAAACTTTGTGATCCACCTAACGGCCATTGCCGGGCGTATGGGTGTTGAATTAAATTTAGAGGATTTTGATAACATCGGCAGTAAAATGCCTTTGCTGTTAGATTTGATGCCATCGGGCAAATTCCTGATGGAAGACTTTTATTATGCAGGCGGCTTACCGGCTATTATAAAACAAATGGGTTCGGTTTTAGATATGGATGCCATAACGGTAACCGGCAAATCGCATAAAGAAAACATAGAAGCTACCGGCACCATATATAACGAACAGGTAATTCACCAGTTTAGCAATCCATTAATTGAAGAAGCCGGCATTGTGGTAGTAAAAGGTAACCTGGCCTTAAACGGAGCGGTTATTAAACCATCGGCAGCAACACCTGCATTAATGCAGCATCGTGGCCGGGCCGTGGTATTTGAAAATATTGAAGATTACCATGACCGTGTTGACGACCCTGATTTGGACATCGACGAAACCTGCGTTATGGTTTTAAAATCCGTTGGCCCGGTTGGTTATCCCGGTATGCCGGAGGTTGGTAACATGACCCTGCCTAAAAAAATATTGGCTAAAGGAGTGACGGATATGGTGAGGATCTCGGACGGGCGCATGAGCGGCACCGCCTTTGGTACGGTAATATTACATGTATCGCCCGAATCAGCTATTGGGGGTAATTTAGGATTGGTTGAAAATGGCGATATGATAAAGCTGGATGTGGAAGCAAGGTCGATCCATTTGGAGGTATCAGACGAAGAACTGGCCGCCCGCAGAAGCAAATGGATAGCACCGCAGTTGGCATCAGATCGCGGTTATGTTAACCTGTATGTTAACACAGTGCAACAAGCGGATAAAGGCGCTGATCTTGATTTCCTTGTAGGTGGGTCCGGATCAGAAGTATTGAGGGATTCGCATTAATTGAAACAAAAAAATATGTCATTTCGAAACGTAGTGAGAAATCTTAAACGAGCGATCAGTAGCGAGGCGTATAAGATTCCTCACTCGTTCCTCGTATCGGAATGACAATAATAGATAAACCATGGTAATACTTATCCTAATCGCCTGCATCGTAACACTCATCCTGCTCATTACCTGGGCAAGATTAAATGTGTTCCTTACCTTTTTAATCATATCCTTAATGGCGGCATTGCTATTGGGTATGCCGTTACCAAACATTGTAAAGTCGGTAAATAAGGGGCTGGGCGATATGCTGGGCTCGCTGGTTATTATCATCGCGCTTGGGGCCATGTTGGGTAAACTGGTTGGCGTAAGCGGGGCAGCACAAAAAGTAGCCGACTCGATGCGTGCCTTGTTTGGCGAAAAATACATCACCTGGGCCATGTCGCTAACAGGGTTTATTGTGGGCATCCCACTGTTTTATAACGTGGGTTTTTTCCTGATGATCCCGATAATATTTTCGGTAGCCAACCGCTATAAATTGCCATTGGTATATGTAGGTATCCCTATGCTGGCATCACTATCGGTAATGCACGGTTTTTTGCCGCCGCATCCATCGCCTACAGCCTTACAGATCCAGTTTCATGCAGATATGGTAAAGGTTTTTGTATACGGGTTAATTATTGCTATCCCTACTATTATTACTGCCGGTCCGCTGTTTGCACGGACCTTGCGTAACATGAAAACCAACTCGGTTATAGCCATGTCTGTTCAGGATATGCCCAGTGATAAACTGCCA
>JACMRC010000282.1 GCA_014376655.1 Mucilaginibacter sp.
GAGCATTACGACCTTAACAACGATTTCTTCGCCAGTTTCCTGGATCCAACCATGACCTATTCCAGCGCTTATTTTTATAAGGACGGATTATCGTTAGAGGAAGCGCAATTGGCAAAATACGAACGCCTATGCAGTCAACTGCACCTAAAACCAACCGACCATGTATTAGAAATTGGCAGCGGTTGGGGTGGTAACGCCATTTATATGGCTAAAACCTATGGCTGTAAAGTAACATCATTAACCATATCTGCAGAACAACATAAAATGGCCGTTGAGCGCGTAGCCGAAGCCGGTTTAAGTGATAGGGTGAGCATTGAATTAAGAGATTACCGCACACTTGAGGGCCAATATGATAAAATAGTATCGGTTGAAATGCTGGAAGCCGTGGGCCATAAATATTTAGATGTATACTTCAAAAAATGCCATGATCTGCTAAAGAAAAGCGGCATACTGGCATTGCAAGTTATCACCTCGCCCGATTCAAGGTATGACAGCCTGCGTAAAGGCGTTGACTGGATCCAGAAGCATATTTTTCCGGGATCGCTATTGCCATCGGTCGCAGCTATTAACGGCGCTATTAACCGTACCGGCGATATGACCATGATAGACCTGAAAGACATCGGCACAGATTACGCCACTACGTTAAAGTTATGGTATGATCAGTTTAATGCCAACCTGCCCGAAGTTAAATCGTTAGGGTTTGATGATCGTTTTATCCGCAAGTGGAACTACTACTTATGCTATTGCGAGGCTGCTTTTGCCATGCGCAATATCAATACCATGCAGTTGGTTTATTCAAGACCGAATAACACGTCTTTTTAGTTGGCAGTTATAAGTTTGCAGTTGGCTTGATTGCCTAAACTTCTGCAAACTGCGTACTGTAAACTGCTATCTGGTCCTCGTTTCTTTAAACCTACTAAACACAATCAACGCCAGGATACAAAGCACACACCCGCAAATTCCGTTTAAACGCAGGCCGTAATCATTACCGGGGTCTTTCCCATAAATGGTTAAAAAGGCAAACAGGGCTATACCCAGCGTCTGCCCTAATTTTACAAACAAGTATTTTACAGCAAAGAACATCCCTTCGCGGTTTTCGCCGGTTTGGTTGGCATCGCGCTGGGCAATTTCTGCCAAGATAGCATTAGGCAGTATCCCCAATGATGCCAGCGGGAAAGCCGCGCATAACACCAGCGTATAGATCTGCACATTGGACGATACCGGGAATTTCCCCAGGAAAAATATGGCTACGAATATTAAACTCAGCAACGCAAATGAAAACATTACGATAGGCTTCTTGCCGATCTTTTTCGATAGGTAGTTGATCAGCGGATAAAACACCAGCGAGAATAGCACCATTGTCCCCATCAACACACCGCCTTTTGATTCGGGCAGATGGAGCAACACCGTAACAAAATAAAGCAAGCCACTTGATATTATACTTAGCGCCATGTAATAAGAGAAATCGGACACTAAATAATACTTGAAATTACTATTGCTAAATGTCGCGCGTATTGCTTTTAACAAGGGCAAATGCGAAGGCTTGCCGCTTGAGTATTTTTTCTCGTTAATAAACATTACCGGTATCAGCATAAATAAACCGGCAAGTAGGCTCATGCCCCAGATGGTATATTGAACAGCCGCATCGCGGTCGGTTAAGGTAAATGATTTTTGCACCAGGTCGGCAAAGTTGTTTATACACGCCGAAAAGATTATGCCGATAATAAACCCTACTTGCTGAAACGATGATAGCTTAACCTTTTCGGCAGCTGTTTCTGTAAGCTCGGGCAGCAGGGCGTTGTATGGGATGATGTAAGTTGTGGCACCCATAAAAAAGCAGATCATGTTAACAGCCAGCCAATAGGCATTATACATGCTCTCGCCTTTAACAAGTGGGTAAAATGTTAAGCAAAAGAAAAACACGGCGGGCAAAATGGCCCATTTCATGAACGGAATGCGCCGCCCTTGTTTATGGGTGCTTTTGTCGCTAAAAGAGGCGATAAGCGGGTCATAAATGGCATCTACAAACCGGCCCGACGCGGCAATAAGTGATAAAATATTGACTACGCCAAACAGTAGCAACTGTGGCACAAATGGCTTAAGGCCCGAGTTTGATGGCGGCAGATAAAAGTACGGCAGCATAACAATGATGGTATTGGTCATCATGCTCCAGCCTATCATCCCGCAGGTATAAGCCAGCTGTTTTCTGAAGGGAAATTTTACAACGGGCATCTCTTATCGCAATATGCTAATATTAAAATAAGATAATGAATTTAAGATGAAATGTGTTTTGTGAATGATTATTCGGATAACTGACTTAATAATTCATTAAGTTCTTTATCAGTAATATTCTCTTTATCGGACTTATCGTAAATAGTTAAAAGAAAAACAGTGCTTTCTTTTATCACAACATAGGTGATTACACGTGCACCTCCAGATTTCCCTTTGCCTTTAGATGCGATGGAAATACGAATTTTGTAACAGTTATTACCTAAAGAAATGCCTCGCTCCGGATTGGCTTCAAGCTCACTTATTAAAGCGGCGTATTCCTTTTTTAAGGAAATGTACTTTTTTAAAAGTTTTTATGTCTCGCCTGAAACGAGATGTAGCAATTATATTATAACTCATCAAGCAAGTCCTTTGCAGATATGCCCTTTAATTTACCTTGTCTGATTAACCGGACCTCATCAATAGCTTCCTGTACGCCTTCAAGCACTTCAGCTTTATAAGAGGTGAGGGGCTTGGTCTTTACATCTTTAAGGTTTTTCAAAACCTCCATAATGAAAGGGGCCTTATCGTCTTTTATGTCTAATATTACTTTCATTTACCGGGGTGGTTAATTTGCTTAAAACAAATTTACTAAAAAGATTGTAAAGCTTTACAACCCCAAATAATAATCATACCCCACCTCGGCCCAATAATCGCGTGGGCGGGTGTTGCTAAAGGTGATA
>JACMRC010000283.1 GCA_014376655.1 Mucilaginibacter sp.
ATATTTACCAAAAAAACATTTATTTATGAATTTAAGAAAAATACTTATCTATGTGGGCTTTGCTACAGTTATAACTGTGGTGGGTTGTAAAAAAAGTAACACCGTTGATCCAGGGCCGACGGGTGCTACAGGAACTACGGGTACTACCGGAACCACGGGTACTGTTGCAACACCTTATGCTATTACAGAAGATTTTGAAGCTGGAACAAAAGGTGCTTATGCGCTTGATAATGTAACGCTTAGTACCGGCTCATGGGCTTTTGATGACGCGGTGATAGGAAATTTAGCCACTGATATTAAAAACGGAACTAAAGCTGTTAGGCTTCGAACCGGCAATATCCACATGAATTTTGATGTGAATGGTGTTAACAAGATCATTATCAAGCACGCCAAATATGGCGCCGATGCAGCATCTACCTGGCAATTAGCTATGTCGACAGATGGTGGTGTAACTTATGCCGATTTGGGCACCGCAATTAATGAAACATCAACCACGTTGGTTACCGACTCTTTTACCGTTGTTACAACAACTAAAGTGAGGTTCAAAATATCAAAAACAGGTACTACCCGGGTTAATATTGATGATATAACCTTTAAAGGAAAAGGCGATGCGGGTATTACTGTTGGTATACCAGATACACAAGGATCAGACACTACAAAAACAACCACAGCAAGTACACCACGAGGTATTACCGTAGGTACTGATGCACCACCTACCACCGGAGAAAACAGTAATATGTTTTTCGGTAACCCATCAGGTGCCCAGGCTTCTGTCGTTTTTAATACAAATTATTTAATAGATGCCGGTTATTATGTTGAATCATACAGTAATGTAAGAAACACACCTAACTGGGTAAGCTGGCATTTAGATGCTACAAATACTACTAACGCTACACCGCGTTTAGATAATTTCGCTGCTTATACCGGTATAGATCCAACATGGTATGCCGTACAAAGTAATAGCTATAGCGGTTCAGGATTTGACAGGGGGCACAATTGTCCATCAGCAGATCGTACAAGCTCAGCCAATGCTAACTCGGCTACATTCCTTATGACAAATATGATACCGCAGGCCCCGCAAAATAACCAACAAACCTGGGCTAATTTAGAGAATTACTTACGTCAACAAGTATCATCAGGTAACGAAGTTTATATCATCATGGGTAGCTATGGCACCGGTGGTGTAGGCTCATTAGGCTCAACTGTAACTACAATTAACAGTGGCCACGTAACTGTACCAAGCAACGTTTGGAAGGTTGCTGTTATTATCCCTGCAGGTACAGGCGATTTAGCTCGTGTTACTTCTTCAACAAGAGTTATAGCCGTTAATACACCAAATATTAACAGTGTAGGCACCGACTGGAAAAATTATATAGTTACTGTACGTGATATTGAAACAGCTACCGGTTATAATTTATTATCAGCCTTACCACAAAGTGTGCAGGATGCTGTAGAGACTAAAAAGGATGCGGGTAATTAATTTTTAGGATTACACCGATTTTTATAAAATGATTTCACTGATTTAGTAATCGGTGAAATCATTTTTTTTATCAGTGAATCAAACTATAATCCCAACCTCGCTGATATCTCCAGCATCCTTTCAATAGGCACTACCGCTTTAGCAATCATATCTGCAGGTACATCTATTTCTGGCCTTTCGTTTTTAAGGCATAAATAAAGCTTCTCCAGCGTGTTTCTTTTCATGTGAGGGCAATCATTACATGCGCAATTATTATTCGGCGGAGCGGGGATAAACACCTTATCAGGGTTATCTTTCTGCATCTGGTGAATAATACCCGGCTCGGTAGCTACAATAAATTCTTTATCGGGATGATTGGTAGCATATTTTAGTATGCCGGTGGTAGATCCAATGTAATTTGCCATTTGCAGTATCACATCTTCACATTCAGGGTGAGCCAATAGTTTTGCTCCCGGATGCCTTTCTTTTAGTTTGGTAATTTTCTCTCTCGAAAATATTTCATGTACCATACAGGCACCATTCCACAACACTAAATCACGTCCTGTTTTTTTAGCTACATAAGCACCTAAGTTTTTATCCGGGCCGAAGATTATTTTTTGGTCTTTAGGCAGGCTCTCAACAATTTGTATGGCATTGCTTGATGTACAAACTATATCGCTTAACGCTTTAAGTTCGGCGGTGCAATTAACATAAGTTATCACCAGGTGATCCGGGTATTGCTCCTTGAACTTTTTAAACAAATGCGGCGGGCAGCTATCGGCTAAAGAACATCCTGCTTTTGCATCGGGCAGTAAAACCTTTTTTGTTGGTGATAGTATCTTTGCTGTTTCGGCCATGAAGTGTACACCGGCAAAAACAATAATATCGGCATTGGTCTTTGCGGCTTGTTGCGATAGCCCAAGGCTGTCTCCAATATAATCTGCAATGTCCTGTATATCGGGGTCCTGGTAATAGTGCGCAAGTATGACAGCATTTTTTTCTTTTTTAAGTTTTTCTATCTCATCAAAAAGATCAAGCGTTGGGTCTATATATTCCTCGGCGTAGCCTTTCAGTTTTATTTCTTCGAAGATATCCATTTCAACAATTCAATTAATAACAATGATTTTTTATATAAAAAGAAACTATTGTTATTGGTGTGTTAGTTATGTTTAAAAATCAGCAGACATTTTTATTATAATATTGTTTTTAACTATTTACTAACAAATTATCAATATGTTTTATTATTTATTTGATTGATTATGAGATTGCTTTGATAATCAACTTTTATTTTAAAAACTTATTTGTTAATATTTTATTGATGTTTATAATGTTAGTTACTGTAGTAAAACAACGCAAAAGTCGCTTAAAAATAGTTACCATTACAATCAAAAAGCAAGGTTATCCACTTTTAAAATACTTGTTAGCTTTTTGCTTACACAAAATTAACATCTTTGAACCCTATTGTTAACATACTTTATAATTTTACACATCTAATAGAATTAACATGTCAAAATCAGTCGATTTTCTGGTTGTAGGTTCGGGTATTGCCGGGCTAAGTTTTGCACTAAAAGCAGCAAAGCATGGTAAGGTACTGATAGTTACAAAATCAAACGAAGACGAATCAAACACCAAATATGCCCAGGGTGGTGTAGCAGTGGTTGTTGATAAAAAGGAAGATTCGTTCGAAAAACACATAAATGATACCCTAATTGCGGGTGATGGGCTATGTGACAAAGAAGTTGTCGAAATTGTTGTTAAAGAAGGTCCGGACCGGATTAATGAAATTATTGATTACGGAACCAGTTTCGACAAGACAAATGAAGGTTATTATGACTTGGCAAAAGAAGGTGGCCATTCAGAATTTAGAGTACTACATTATAAGGATATTACCGGTTTTGAAATAGAACGTTCGCTATTAGAACAGATCCACCAAAACCCGAATATTGAAATACTAACCCATTATTTTGCTGTTGATATAATAACCCAACACCATTTGGGTGAGTTTGTAGATAAATCGTCAGATGATATTACCTGCTATGGTATTTATGCTTTAAATACCGTTACTAACGAGGTTGAAAAGTTTTTATCGAAAGTTACTGTAATGGCTTCGGGTGGTGCCGGGCATATATACGCAGTAACCACTAACCCTACTATAGCTACCGGTGATGGTGTTGCCATGGTTTATCGTGCTAAAGGTAAAGTAAGGAATATGGAGTTTATCCAGTTTCATCCAACAGCTTTATATAACCCGGGCGATTACCCTTCATTCCTTATCTCGGAAGCAGTCCGGGGTTTTGGCGGGATATTAAAACGTACCAATGGCGAAGAATTTATGCAGGAGTATGACGAACGCAGATCATTAGCTCCGCGTGATATTGTTGCCCGTGCCATTGATGCTGAGATAAAAAAATCGGGGGAAGATTTTGTTTACCTGGATATCCGCCATCGCAGTAAAAAGGATATTTTAGCCCATTTTCCTAATATATACGCCAAATGTTTAGAGATAGGGATTGATATGACCAAGGATATGATTCCCGTTTCGCCGGCCTGTCATTATATGTGTGGTGGTGTATTGGTAGATCATTTCGGGCAATCATCTATTCACAGGTTATATGCCTGCGGCGAATGTTCATCAACAGGTTTACATGGTGCTAATAGATTAGCTTCCAATTCGTTATTGGAAGCATTAGTATTTGCACATCGTATCTATAAAAATGCTATGGATAAATTTGAAGCTATTACTATTCCCGATAATATACCCGACTGGGATGAGCATGGCGTAAAGCTATCAAACGAAGATATTCTGGTTACCCACAACATCCGCGAAATGCAAAAGCTGATGAATGAATATGTAGGTATCGTCCGGTCTGAT
>JACMRC010000284.1 GCA_014376655.1 Mucilaginibacter sp.
TTGTAGACTTAGTGTTTACCCGCATTTTTTTAAAGCCCTTGGGTTTAATTATTAAGCATAAACTTATCGATCAAAAATTTCCGTTTGCTAAACACTTAGTACCCATAAAAACCAGTACCTACGATTTTAAGTACCTCGATTCGGCGATTAGCAATTTAATGTTTCAAATTAATGTAGCTTTTGAAAAAGAACGCGAATTTACCGCCAATGCATCGCACGAATTACGTACCCCCATAACCAGCATTATTGGCGAAGTAGAGCTGGCGCTGAATAAAGAACGCAGCCCGGAAGAAACTAAAAAAACGCTGCAACTGGTGTTAGAGGAATCGGAGAGATTACGCGATACTATATCCGGCTTAATGGAACTGGCGCAGGTTGATATGGATTATACCATAGCGCAACAAAGCCCCATAAGGATGGATGAATTGCTATGGGATGTACAAGCCTATTGGGTTAACAAAGCTGGCGCAGATGCGCTGCAAATCAATATAGAGCACATGCCTGCTGATGAAACCATGTTGACTATCCCGGCTAATTACCAGTTGTTGTTTATCGCGTTAAATAACTTAATTGGCAATGCTTTTAAGTTCTCTAATCAAAAACCTGTTAAGTGTAATTTTTATGCGGATGAGGAATTGATTAGGATGCAGATTATTGACTCCGGGATCGGGATCCCAAAGGAGGACCTTGACTTTGTTTTTAAATCGTTTTACCGGGCAACCAACTCGCATAATTTTGTGGGCAGCGGCATTGGTTTATACGTTACCCAAAAAATAATCCAGCTATTTAAAGGCACGTTACAGGTTGAATCTGTCGAAGGGCAGGGTACGGCCATCACCATAAAATTTATCAGAAATTAAAATTCTAATTTCATTCTAATTATAGTAGGCTAAGCAAGGGGTAATTTTGGCGCTTTAGAATAATTATGCGTTTTAAAGTTCTTTTTGTAATACCCCTATTAATTTTTACATCAGCGCTGAAGGCACAAGGCACGGCTGATACCTTAGCGTTAACCTTCCGGGATGCCGAGAAACAATTTTTGGCAAATAACCTGGAACTGCTGGCCCAGAAGTATAATATTGACGCTTCAAAAGCATTGATAGCACAGGCTAAACTTTGGGATAACCCAACACTTAGCACCGACCAAAATATTTATGATAGTGGCAGCAAAAAGTTTTTTTATCATAATAGCAACTTCGGGCAAGTATTTGTACAGCTTAGCCAGGTATTTACCACTGCCGGCAAACGCGGAAAGCAGGTAGAGGTAGCCAAAGATAACGCCCAGGTGCAGGAAGCCCAGTTTAACGACCTGATGCGTAACCTGCGCTATAACCTGCAGTTGGATTTTGCCCAACTGGCTACCTTGATAGAACAAAGCAAAGTTTACCGGGTGGAGATCAGTTCGGCAACCAATTTGGTTGGGGGCATCCAGAAGTCGTTTGACGCAGGTAACACTTCTATGAAGGACCTGATAAGGTTAAAAGCTTTATTGTTTAGCTTACAGAACGACAGGATAGAAAACAGCAGGCAGATAAACGACCTG
Organism: Mucilaginibacter sp.; assembly: GCA_014376655.1. GTDB lineage: Bacteria > Bacteroidota > Bacteroidia > Sphingobacteriales > Sphingobacteriaceae > Mucilaginibacter. Next base: position 1,544 of record JACMRC010000284.1, read on the forward strand.
CAAACAGAACTAAAAACATTATTGGGCGCTAACGAAACCGCCTATATTACCCCTATTGCAATCGATCAACAACAACGCCAATCGACAGGGCTGGATATTCCCGCCCTGATCGAGCTGGCTAAAGTTAACCGGGCCGATTACCTTTCAAACAAATATCAGCTTAACTCTGCCACGCACGACCTGGCTTACCAAAAAGCTTTAGCCGTGCCTGATATAACCGTAGGCGTAGCTTACGATAAAAATAGCAGCTACGCGCCTAACTATTATGGCTTGCAAATAGGTATGCCGCTGCCGTTCTTTAACCGGAACCAAGGCAATATCAAATCAGCAACCTACAATATAAAAAGCCAGGAAACTACAGTAAAAAGCAGCGAAGCGCGCCTTAAAAACGAGGTAGTATCTGCCGTAAGGCAATACCAACTAACGCAGGAATTATTCTCGACCCAGCAAACCGCCTTTAACGAACAATATGATAAGCTGTTTAGCAACATGCTTAAAAGCTTTAAAGAACGACAAATAGGTTTGGTAGAGTTTGTGGATTTCTTTGATACGTATAAAGACACCAAACTAAAATTACTGCAGCAGCAAAACAGCCTGCAAAAGGCCATCGCCGATTTAAACTTTGCCACCGGGACAACTATAATAAAGCCTTAATTAACTATTGAATAATTTACGAATAATGAAAAGAGAAACGTTTTTGATTGGTATCTCGGGACTGATGCTTTTGGCCGCGTGTAAACAAAAACAAGTAGATGTGCCCGAAAATAAGCAGGTATGTATAAGTGATTCATTACAAAAAATGATAACTATTGATACTGCCAAAACCAGCACCATGAAAGATGAGCTAAACCTGTCGGGTGAGGTATCAAGCGATGATAATAATGTGGTAAAGGTGTTCCCGTTTTCAAGCGGACAGGTAATAGCGGTAAAAGTATCGTTGGGTGATAAAGTAGAGAAAGGACAAACCCTTGCCATAATGCGCAGTGCTGATGTAGCCGGTAATTACACCGACCTTTCATCAACCCAATCAGATGTAGCGATAGCTAAACGCCAGTTAGATCAAGCCGAATCGTTATATAAGAACGGCATATCAAGCGAGCGTGATTATACAGAGGCTAAAGAGAACTACAATAAAGCTGTAACAGCCAACCGTAAAGTTAAGCAGCAGCTATCCATTAACGGTGGTGGTAATACCAGCGAAAACGGCACATTAGTTATCAAGGCCCCGCAAAGCGGGTATATTATCGAAAAGAATATAACCTCGGGCAGCTTTATCCGCCAGGATAATAGCGGCAGCATGTTCACCATATCCAACATGCAGGATGTATGGATCTGGGCCAATGTTTTTGAGTCGGACATCAGCAAAGTAAAAACCGGCTACACCGCCAAAGTAACCACCCTGGCTTACCCCGGCAAAGTATTTATAGGTAAGGTTAACGAAATAAGCTCGGTGCTTGACCCGGATAATAAAGTAATGAAAATAAAGATAGCATTGCCTAACCCGGGCATGTTGTTAAAGCCCGAAATGTTTACTAACGTAACCATCACAAACAGCGAAAATGCGCAGGCGGTATCTGTGCCGGCAAAAGCGGTTATTTTTGATAGCAGTAAAAACTACGTTGTAATATTTAATAGTAAATGCGACCTGAAAGTGCGCGAGGTTAGCGTAATAAAAACGGTTGATGAGATCTCTTACATCGCTTCCGGCTTAAAACCGGGCGATAAGGTGATCTCTAAAAATCAATTGTTACTGTATAATTCGCTGACAGAGGATTAGTAATGAGTTGTGAGTGATGAGTTGTGAGTAAAAATCAATTCATCGCTATTTAACTCAAAACCCATAACTCAACACTCAAAACTACAATGAATAAATTCATTAAAAATATAATATACTTCTCGCTAAAGCACCGCTACTTTGTGTTTTGCATGACTGCCGTTTTGGTAGTTATAGGTGTTTGGAGCTATAGCAATACCCCTATCGAAACTTTCCCGGATGTTACCAATACACAGATCATCATCATTGCGCAATGGCCGGGCCGCAGTGCCGAAGAGGTGGAGAAACTGATAACCATACCTATTGAAACGGTATTAAACTCGGTACAGAAAAAATCAAATCTGCGTACTACATCGGCCTTTGGTTTATCATACACCCGCATTATTTTTGATGATGATGTGGACGATGCCTTTGCCCGCCAGCAGGTGTTAAGCCGTTTGGCTAATGCCGATTTGCCGGATGGTGTTAAGCCCGAAATTGAGCCGCCTTACGGCCCGACGGGCGAGATATATCGCTATACTTTAAAAAGTAAAACCAAGTCGCTACACGAGCTTACAGCTATCCAGGACTGGGTGCTTGACCGCCAGTTTAAATCTGTGCCCGGCGTTGCCGATGTTAACAGCTTTGGCGGCGAGGAGAAAGCTTACGAGGTAAGTGTTAACCCGGCCTTGCTACAGAAATATGGACTGACATCACTTGATATTTATACAGCCATCAATCGTAGTAATATTAATGTGGGTGGTGATGTTATCGAGAAAAACGACCAGGCGTATGTGGTACGTGGTATCGGCCTCATCAACAATATCGAGGATATGCGTAATATCATCATCAAGAATGTAAAAAACGTACCCATACTTACCAAAGATGTTGCTGAAATACGGGAAGCCGGTCTGCCGCGTTTAGGGCAGGTAAGCCGCGATAAACAGAAGGATGTTATTGAAGGCATTATAGTAATGCGGAAAGGCGAAAACCCTGCCGAGGTACTTGACCGCGTACGCGCCAAGGTGAAGGACCTTAACGATAACATACTACCCAAAGATGTTAAGATTGATACCTTTTACGACCGTACCAACCTGATGGATTATTGTACCGAAACGGTAATACATAACCTGTTGGAAGGTATAGTACTGGTAACGGTAATTGTATTCCTGTTCATGGCCGATTGGCGTACTACGCTTATTGTTGCGATTATTATTCCATTATCGCTGTTGTTTGCTTTTGTATGTATGCGTATTAAGGGCATGAGTGCCAACTTATTATCGATGGGGGCGGTTGATTTTGGAATCATCATAGACGGGGCCGTGGTGATGGTAGAGGGCATCTTTGTAGCGCTCGATTATAAAGCGCGTGAAGTTGGCATGGAGAAATTTAACAAGCTTGCCAAACTGGGCCTGTTTAAAAATGTCGGCTCAGAAATGGGTAAGGCTATCTTCTTCTCCAAACTGATCATCATTACCTGTTTGATCCCCATCTTCGCATTCCAGAAGGTTGAGGGTAAAATGTTCTCGCCGTTGGCTTATACTTTAGGCTTCGCGTTATTGGGCGCATTAATATTTACGTTGACGTTGGTGCCTGCTTTATCAAGCATCCTCTTAAATAAAAACGTTAAAGAGAAGCATAACGTAGTGGTGCTGTTCTTTGAGAACGGGATCCGCAAAATGTTTACATTCACCTATAAGCATCCAAAGAAAAGCATATTGGTGGCGGTGGCGTTCATGATCGTCACGTTCTTCTCGGCCAAGTTTTTAGGCACAGAGTTTTTACCTGACCTTGACGAAGGGGCCTTATGGGTTGAAGCCGAATTACCAATGAGCGTATCTTTACCTGAGGCCGAAAGCATCAACCAAAA
>JACMRC010000285.1 GCA_014376655.1 Mucilaginibacter sp.
AAATATCCTTTCCCCGGCGACGTGGAGATCCCGATGCTTAGTCGCGTTATTATTAATGTGGACGAGCCAAAGGTTATTAAGTTAAACGTAGCCGCTGATCCGCATAGATCAACCCTTAGCGACGATATTAAAGGCGGCGCAGGCTGGGCCGATGTTTACTGGAGTGATGATGCCACCAAGCTGGTTTTCGCATCGACCAACCGCGACCATAAGGAAGCTAAAGTACGCGTAGCTGATGCCGCTACCGGCGCTGTAACCGAACTATTTACAGAGACTGTTAAAACACAGTTTGAGTCGGGCTGGGATGCTGTTAACTGGCGCTACCTGAGCAAAACAAACGAGATCCTATGGTTCTCTGAGCGTGATAACTGGGGTCACCTTTATTTATATGATGCCACAACCGGCAAGCTAAAGCATCAAATTGATAAAGGCGATTGGGTGCTAACCAACGTGGTAAAGGTTGACGAGAAAGCCCGTGTGATATACTTTACCGCTAATAACCTGGATGCCGAAAATCCTTATTTCAGCAAGTTTTGTAAGATAGGGATGGATGGCAAAGGCTTTACTATATTAACACCTGGGCCGGGTACGCACACCGCCAGTTTCTCGCCAATGGGTGGTTTTATAATCGATACTTATTCAAAACCCGACGTAGCACCGGTTACCGTGCTGCGCGATATGAAGGGCAAGCAAATTGCGGAGTTTGAAAAGACAGACGTTTCAAAACTAACAGCTACCGGCTGGAAGCCAATCCTCCCATTCTCGGTAAAAGCGCATGATGGTACTACTGATGTTTACGGTTTAATGTGGGTGCCTAAAAATTTGGACCCTAATAAAAAATACCCTGTTATTGATTACATCTACCCTGGTCCGCAAGGCGGCAGCGTGGGCAGCTGGACTTTCAGTACCACGCGTGGCGATAACGGCGCATTGGCCGAACTTGGCTTCATTGTGGTGGAGATAGAAGGAACCAGCAACCCGTTACGTTCAAAGAGTTTTCATGATATGAGCTATGGTAACATGGCCGATAATACGCTGTCCGACCAGGTTGGCGGTATCAAGCAGTTAGCTGCCAAATACCCATATATGGACTTGGATAAAGTAGGCATCTGGGGACACTCGGGTGGTGGCTTTGCTACTGCCGGCGCAATGTTCCGCTATCCTGATTTCTTTAAGGTTGGTATCTCAGAATCGGGCAACCACGAGAACCTTAACTACGAAGATAACTGGGGTGAACGCTATAACGGCTTAGTTGCCAATTCAGACTATGCTGCCCAGGCCAACCAAAGCCTGGCTAAAAACCTTAAAGGCAAACTAATGCTGGTACATGGCTTGATGGATAACAACGTACCGCCGCAAAACACGCTGCTGGTTGTGGAGGCATTAGAGAAAGCTAACAAGGATTACGATTTGGTGGTGTTCCCTAACAGCCCGCATGGCTATGGCGCTTACTCGCCCTACATGATGCGCCGCCGTTGGGATTACTTTGTTAAAAACCTGATGGGTGCAACGCCACCGAAAGAGTTTGTGTTGAAGGGCGCGAGTAGATAATCTCATTAAATGATATTTAGAAAAGCGGGTGATCGGAAGGTTGCCCGCTTTTTTTGTGGTGTACTGTGCCAGGCACGGGTGTAACACCGGCACAGTATTATCGAACAACATTGCCCCATAGGGGCTACCTGTTTGTAGAAACCCAACCCCATCAGTTTTTTGCTCCGTAGGTGCAACCCATAATAAATAGATTGCCGCCTGCCAGTTTTGGGTAGCACCTACGGCGCACTTTTTGGTTTTATGGATGTTCTACAAACGGGTAGTCCCTAACGGGACAACTTAGCGGGGTTGGCAACTAAAGCTTTACGTTCTCCGTAATCACAACATCAAATCAACCCTAATCGCGTGCGCAAAAAAGTATTACTAATACTCCTTTCCATTAATGCTTTTTTAACCACACCAGCGGCATTTGCGCAGGATAGCGTGGCGCATTATACCAAAAACCGTTTGGGGTTTGCCACCGGTATCGGCGTGCAATACGTAGGGCAGTTGCTGGGCATTGGCAACAAAGGCTTTACTGTAGCATCTAACTATTATTACCACGTAAACTTTTACGAACTACAATACTACCATACCCTTAAAAAACGGCCCAAATACCAGCTCGACCTATTGGTGCAGCCGCAATATAATGTGTCGCGCTATGGCTTGTACCCCGAATCTGTACCAACCGATTATATCGACGCTTACGAATATGGTTTAAATTTAGGCTTGCTGTACCGTCGCAATTGGGGCGGTGGTAGGCTGAGTTATTATGTGGCTTTAAGTACCGGTCCGCATTATGCATCGGGTGTGCCGCACAGGCAAATGAGTGGTTTTTTATTTGCCAATAATTTAGCTGCCGGACTTAATTTAAAGATCTATAAAAATTTATATGCCGATGTCCGTTTTGGCCTAAGGCACATGAGTAATGCGGGTACACGCTTGCCAAATGCGGGGGTTAATAATTTGGTGTTTAAAGAGGGGTTTGTGGTTGGGTTTTGAAAATACCATGATTTCTATAACCTTATTATTGAAATTAAAGATGACCTAATCGTTTATAAAATATCTCTCGGAAACAAAAGCAGTTAATGTTTTTTTAGCTGTTCAACTAACCAACTGCTCATTTTTTCGTTTTGTTCAGGGAAACCCCAATGCCCTGTTTCCGGTACTATAATTAATGTCTTGGGTGATGTTATTTGATTATATGCGGCATAGGTTGATGATGGAGGGCATGATTCATCATTAAAGCCCCAACTGTAGATCCCCGGAACCTTTAGCTGCCTGGCAAAATTAACTACATCATAATAGCCAATAGTCTTTAATTTATCAGGTTGGTTATTGTAAGCCAGGCCATCATTTTCAAAATAATGTGGCCAGCCACCGGCTCTGCCATGTAAGGTAGCCGTCAAATCGCTAAGCGCTGGGTACATTACCGAAAGATATTTAACGCGGCTATCCAAAGCTGCAGTAACTATGGACAATGCCCCACCCTGGCTGCCGCCTATTACCCCCAGGTTAACACCATCGTACTGGGGCAAACTTGTTAAAAAATCATTAGCCCTAAGGCAATTCATATAAACCCGTTTAAAGTAAAAACGGTCGCGGTTATCTATATTAATATTCGAATAGTTTTTTAAAGCGCCATCTGCCAGGTTTATGTACACCTGCGGATCGAGTGTAACGGGGATGCCGTGGATGCCTATTTCAAGTGTGATAATTCCCTTTTCTGCCATAGCCAGTTCGCCGTTGTAGGGCCTTATACCCGCACCGGGTACTTTAAGCAGCGCGGGGTATTTACCTTCCTTTTTTGGGATACATAAGATACCATAAAGGCGGGAATTTTTATCAAAACCCTGCAAGTTAAGCTGGTAAACATTTGTATTCGCTGTACACCTTTCGGGCAACAACGTCATTTTTGCATCAATCGGGATTGTAGCAAGCTCCTTTTTATTATTATTCCAGAAATCAAGGAAATCTGCAGGCATATCAGCATAGGTGTTAATAGCCATAGGCTCAAAACCACATGTAGCCAGGCCTCTATATATTATTCCGTCAACTTTTGCAGTTACTATGCAACGTAAAAAACCAGGCTTACGCAAAGTGCCCCCGGCTAAAACGGTTTTGCCCGCGGTTAGTAATACCGAGTCTTTTTTTTCAGGTAGCATCCGCTCAAGGCCTATCTCATAATAAATCTTTACATTGCTTAGCGGGTAGTTGCTTTTTAATATGGTAACATCAAATTTGGCCTCATCTCCTGTTTTATAAGTCCAGTCGGCGTGGTTGGGCGATACAATAATTTTTACATTACGATCTGCGGGTGCTTGCGCGTGTAATTCAGAAAAACGGAAAACAGCAATTATAAGAATCGAAAAGATGTAGGGGATGCGAAGATTAACGTTCATATCAAACTTATTTAAAAGCATATTACGGTTAAAGCAGTATATATGTACTGCTTGCTTAATAATAGGAGTATTTAGTTTTTCTTCTCCTCACCCAAACTAACCACCGGCTCCACATCTATAAACTTGCTAACGGTTATAAAGGCAAAATTATCCCATTGGTCGTTATCCAGCGTACGTAACGAAAGTTTTGAGGCAACATCAGGCGCGGTCATGGTTATGATTGTATCGTCCTGCTGACCCTTAATGTTAGCGCCGTCATACCAATAAGCGGCGTGGCGCCATTTGTCCGTAATTACTTTGTTAGTGCTTTTAAGCAGGGGCGCGGCATCAAGCACGTTAATGCTGGCCCAGTTATAAAACATCAACCAGTTGGTACCCATGCCTGCTACTTCGGTATGGTCGCCAAAGCAAAACCAGTTGTTCCAGCCGCCAATGCCGGCTGCGGTCCAATGCTGGTCGCCACCTTGACGTTGGTACAGGGTGCGCACAATTAGTTTGCCTGACAGGTCAAAGCCTGTAGTTATCATACCTACTTGTCCGTCGCTTTCTTTCAGCTTTAATATACCTTCTTTTTCCTCAACCTGGCCTAT
>JACMRC010000286.1 GCA_014376655.1 Mucilaginibacter sp.
ATCAACGTTTAAGTAACAACTACAACTATACATTTGTAACCAACCGCGTAGGCTTAAACTACCGTGTTATTGATGTTAAATATAACTATACAGTAGGTTTAGGTATCCAGCCTTCAGTTTTAGACGGGCGCTCAATAACCAATAATATTACTACGCATGTAAGCCAGCTTAATTATGTGCCTTCGGCCCGTTTCATTTATAATTTTTCAAGAAACCAGTCTTTAAGCTTTAATTACAACGGATCAAGCACCCAGCCGTCATTTAACCAGTTACAGCCGGTTGTTGATCTTTCAAGCGCGTCATACCCGGTACAAGGTAACCCTGATTTGAAGCAAGCGTTTAGCAACAATGTTTTCCTGCGTTATAATTCGTTTGGTATAGAGTCTGGTAATATTTTGTTTGTAAATGCATCATATAATACCATTAATGATTATGTGGCAACCCGTACTACTACCTACAGGACTTTAAGCTCTACAGCTATTGCTGCCAACCCTGATCTGAAAAATTTCAGGAACGCAACTTTAACCCGGTATTTAAATGCTGACGGCTATACTGCAGCGTCGTTTGGTGGCTTTTACTCAAAACCATGGGACGAACGTAGGTATACTTTATCATTTAATGCCAATGTAAGCTACGCCAAATACCCGGCTTTTGTTGATAGTGTTGATTTTAATGGTGTAACATCGGCTACATTAAAAAACATATCTAAAACTTTAACCTTTACCCCCGGCTTACGTTTTAGGTTAGATATTAAAGACGTTATTGATGCACAGGCAAGTGCTAACTATTCTATCAGCAAAACAGATAATTCATTAACAGGGTTAAGTTCATTAAGCCAAAACACCAATATCCGGACAACAACATTGGGCCTTACAGGTAAAAACTACTTTGGTAATTGGACAGTAAGCTATGATTATAGCAAACAAATAAATGCCGGTTACACTATCCCTGTTACTAACCCAAGCATTTTAAGCGCTTATATTGAGCGCAGGTTCCTGGCACAAAACAGGGCTACTGTACGTTTAGCAGCAGTGGATTTGTTTAACCAAAATACAGGCTTTTCTGTACAAAGCGATGGCAGTAGCGTTACCCAAACCAGTGTAAACAGATTAGGGCGCTATTATATGCTTACCTTCTCTTTACGTCTGCAAAAATTTGCGGGCCGTGCACCAACTCAGGATGGCGAGCGTGGCGGACCAGGCGGTGGCCGTGACCGAGGCGGTGATCATGGTGGTCGTGATAGCGGCGGTGGTGGAGATCGTCAGCGTGGCGGCGGAAACGGCGGTGGTGGTTTCGGCCAATAACAATCAGCTCATATTTAAATCGATATAAAAAAGAAACCCTCTGTTGTTTATCAGCCGAGGGTTTCTTTTTTATATAATATATTTTTATGCAACACTGCTTATCACACGTTCCAGTTCTTCTAAATCAAATGGTTTTGCTAAATAGGTTTCGGCACCTGCGTGGCTGGCCAATAGTTGAATATCGCTATTTGCCGAAAAGTAAATAACCGGTATGTCTTTCAGATCGTCAGTTTTTTTAAGCGTTTGGGTAGCTATAATACCACCTGCATCGGGGATCCAGTTATCCATTAATATTACATCAGGCATAATGCCCGATACCCTTTCGGTTATCGAATTGCAATCTGTAAAAGTGTGTACTTCCCAGCCCTTTTCTTCTAAAATGTAGTTACAGATAGACAGAATATCCTCATCATCATCAAAAATTATGATCTTACGTTTAGTATCAATACTCATAGACTTTTATAAAAACTACTGCGGTGAAGCCATATATAACAATAATAGAAAACAAATGTTTTTGTTTGACCTAAATAATTATAAATAAACGAAATATCTAAAATTCAATATACGCCAATATACCTGCCTATTTAGTACTTCGGTTGGCATCTGTTATAATCAGCCGCGCCTTTGTTAAACAAGGTTAGCCCCTCCCAATTATTTTTATAACCGTCAAAAGTTGCTACCTGTTTCCATTGCCTATCTTTAAGGCTATCGCGCATAACTATGCGGGCGTAGGTATGCTGCTTTGAATAATCGGGGTTTTTAGTTAGGCTGTCGCGAAGGTCAGAGATAAAAATACCTTAATTATTGTTTTAAGCCTATACGGTGATTGGTATAATCTATCAAAAATTCGTTATCGATGAAAAAGTTGATGCTGAAAATTGTTCTGTTATCACCCGAATACGAAGGCTTTTGCACGGTTGTAAAATTATAAGTATTAGACGTACTATAATTATAGCCAAAGCCCTGGCTTGTGATAATGCCTACAGCGGTACCGGCCGGTAATGCCGCAGTATTACTTGTAGCCGCCTGGTTTTCTATAATATGTGTTGAGGGCGTACCTGTATCAAACAATATAACGCCGGGTATACTTTGCCCGTTATAATTAATGGTTGATGCTATATTGGCAGAATAACCACTTATGGCACTATAGGTAAGCGCGTGCATTGTAAATCCCGAAGCATTCAGGTCGTTAGGTGTTAACCCTATCGTAAGTAGGTTAGGCGTATAAGTAGCGCTGTTGCCAAAGTTTGAAGTGTTAAGCTTTGCCAAACGGAAGCCATTGGCAACATTATCTGCCAGTTTAAAGTAGCTTAACGGACTGCCAATTTTCCTGCTGGTTGAGCTTACGCCAGGGCCCACACCAAAAACATCGGCAGCGTGTGCAGAAAGCTGCTTGTTGTTGTTGTCAAGAATTTTGTAATATAAAAATATGGGTATGCGTGGTGTGGTTATGTTGCCATTGCCATCGCCTACAGTAACTGTGGCATAGGCAAGGTTACCATATTCGCTTATATTGCTATTAACGCTACCATAAGTTATTACAGCTTGTTGTGATGTTATGGTTATACCATTAACTACTACAGAGTCGCCGGATATCACAAAACCGTTGGTTGTAATCATGGATGCCGGGATGATGTCAGTAGCATCAATGGTTAATCCGGTTGATCCTGTGTCAAATACCAGCCCGTAGTTTACAGTGGATTGGGTCCCCAGTTTTGAGCATGCTATAAATATACGCCTGTTAACGCCGCTTATTTGTTCATATAAGCCCAATTTGGCATAGTTGACAGGCTCGGTGATGGTAGGGTTAGGGTTTACTTGTGGATTTTTTTTGCAGGAAACGGCAAACAATGATAAAAATAATATAGCCAGCAAGGCGGGGGCATTTAATAAGTAACTTCTTCTCATTTTAATATTTTACAATCACACAAATGTTACAATAATAAGCATTAACGGCCATTTAATACTTAACCGTATAATATGTCATAAAAATAAATTTATTTATTTTTATATAAACCAATTAATAATCACAACATTAACTATTACTTAATACGTAGGCAACTAACCAAATATTAACTATCACACAATAAATATTTACGTTTGTTGTGTGATAGTTAAAGTTTTTTTGACATACTCTTTTTAGGAATTTAATTCTTAATTTTCGGTGATTAAACCTTTAAGCAATACATTTTAAAATTAAGTACCCCATTAAAGTTAATTTTACGGGTATTGCAATGTAACTTAATTAACCGATTTGCCGTTTTAGGGCATACCTGTTAATTATACTATTGATGTACTTTAAAAGAACAAAAAATGGATAGTGCTATAAATAAAGCATCGCCCGAGGTAAGACTCAGGGCATTCCGGGCAATTGATGAGCCCGAAACATGTGCTTTATTTGTTGAAGGGCATACAAATGTTTTAACAAGCATTGGCGTTAAAAAAGTTACCTCATCAAAAAACGGCTGGACAACCAATCCTGCTGTATTTGTAATAGTAGTTGAAGCTATGGATGGCAAACGCATATATGGCGGGGCGCGTGTCCATGTATCGGGCGGTACAGAGCGGCTGCCTATAGAGCAGGCAGTAAGTATACTTGACCC
>JACMRC010000287.1 GCA_014376655.1 Mucilaginibacter sp.
AAAATATCAATCCTTAGATCACGGATAACCGACTGCCCCAAGGCATTGGTTAAGTAGGTTTGATAATATTGCGCTACGGTTTGAATAACAAGTATGCCTATCATCAGCTCAACCATAAACAGCAGGCCGTTGTAATCATTCAGCATAATATGCTCGTCTAACGTTTTTTGGATAAGAATGGGTTGTAACAGGGCGGTCACCGCCAAAAACACCGTTAAAAATGCCGATATGATAAACGTAGTATTGTACGGTTTAACATAGTGCATTACGCGTTTTAGGAGGCGCCAATCGAAGGCTTTACCGGTAACGCCCCCCCCGCCCCCTGAAGGGGGAGCTGAAGTACTGCTTTTAGAATCTTTTTTTTTTTCGTCGCTCACTAAATCAAATGTACTTTAATATTCTTATCCAATTAAAACTATCCGCTATTGTTCCCCCTTCAGGGGGTTAGGGGGCGAATACTTAACTTCCGTTAAATACAACCCACACGCCGGCACAGAAGCGCCTGCATTGCTGCGGCTTTTGCTCTCAATAATACCGCGCACTGCTTCGGGTTCTATCTCCTTTCGCCCTACCATAATTAGTGTGCCCACTATGGCTCGGACCATGTTACGTAAAAACCTGTCAGCCGAAATATGGAACACAATACCATCGCCTACCTGCACCCATTCGGCGCGGCTTATTTTGCAATTGTTGGTTTTGGTTTGCGTGTTTGATTTACTGAAACAGCTAAAATCTGTATACTCCATGATGATGCGGGCGGCCTCATTCATTAGTTTCATATCAGGGACATCGCGCAGCAACCAAGAGTAGCCATGCTTAAATGGGTCTTTGTTAAAATGGATTTGGTATTGATAAGACCGCAGCGTAGCATCAAACCTTGCATGTGCATCAGCATGAACCGGCACGATGTTTTTTATGGCGATATCATGCGGTAAAATAGAATTGATACTGCGCAAAAAAGTGCCATGATCCGGCATCGATGAACCATCACTTAAATCAAAATGTGCGAAAAAATCTTTAGCATGCACCCCCGTATCTGTACGGCCGCAGCCTAAAGTTTCAATCGGCTCACGCAATACGGTTGACAGCGCCTTATCCAAAACCTCCTGCACAGCAACAGCGTTAGGCTGTGTTTGCCAACCATGATATTTGGTGCCATCGTAAGATAGTAGGATGAAATAGCGTTGTTGATCTGCCACGGGGCAAAGGTAGAAATTAAAACGCTATGTCATTTCGAAACGAGGAACGAGTGAGAAATCTTTAACGCTTTATTACTTATCGCACGTATAAGATTTCTCGCTACGCTTCGAAATGACAACTTGGATTAAGAAATATACTCCTTATAAATAGCCTCAAATAATAACTTATTCTCTACCGCCGTATCAAAAGGCTGATCCAGAAATGTATTGCTGTAGCCAATTGCTTTGGCCAGGTTCTTTAATACTTTAAAGTACGTTATTTCAATACCTTCAATTATTTGCAGGTAAAATAAAATAAACACATCGCGCTCTACCGGTGTTTTGCCCGATTTTATTACGGTTAGGTAAGCTTCCAGCGTCATTGCTTTCATGCCTAATACACTGGTTTTTGTAGGTGCTTTATGTATGGATCGATAAATCTCGTCCATTTGTAGTATCTGGTTATTGGTATCGTTACGCAACTCATCAATAGCCAGTTTTAATTGCTGTAATGATGAAATAAGTTCTACCTCCTTAAAAAAATCAAGCAAATGTTGTTTACCAAAATAAATGCTGTTTAAATGTTCAAGGAACATTTTTTTCAAGTGGTCGTTTTCAAACTTTACGTCTTTGGGCGTAAGCGGAGCTTCAGGGGTATCGGCCATAATTGTAAATGATTTAAGCAATGGTTAAATCTACACTATTATTCGCATTTTATAATTAATGTATCACCGTTATAACAATTTTGTCAATCACTCAATTATATTTGCTGCATAATTTTTTGATAATCATGTTACAACGTATACAAAGTTTATATTTATTGGCTGCCGCTTTGGTGCTGGGGGCCTTGTTTTTGTTCCCATTAGTTCATAATGTTTCTGTACACGGCAACGCGCTAACCCTAATGGTTACCGGCGTTTACCAGGACGTAAATGGAGTATCAACCCATACCGTATTTTTCATGGCCTTAACTATAGCTACCGTGTTTGTGGCCCTTGCACCGCTTCCTGTCATTTTTATGTATAAAGACCGCCGCAAACAAATTAATTTATGCTACGGGTTGATGTTTTTGATCATTGCCTATAGCTATTGGGTATCGCAAACCGTAAAAGATGCTATTGCCGACGCTTATTTAAGTATGAGTAATTACGGCATAGGTATTATATTACTATCGTTAAGCTTGTTACTAATTGTACTGGCGCAAAAATCAATACAGCGCGACGAGAAACTGGTAAGATCTGCCGATAGGTTAAGATAATGATTATGAAAACCTGGGTTAAAATATTATTGTTCTGTGTTGTTTGTACGGCATTTATTGGTTGCGACAGGGTAACTAAACAGTTAGCCAAAGAGCATTTAATGTATGCCGCGCCTAAGTCGTATTTTCATGATACTTTTATTTTAGAATATGCAGAAAATACCGGTGCTGCATTAAGCTTTGGCGATAATTTACCGCAGTCTACCAGCTTTTGGTTGTTAGCTATATTACCGTTATTAGTTATGGTGGCCTTGTTTATTTACGTTGTGAAAGAAATAAACAACTTTACCTGGTTTAAGACGTTCGGCCTCACGTTAATACTGGCAGGCGGATTGGGTAATATTATTGACCGTATAATATACGACCGCCATGTAACCGACTTTATGAATATGGGCTTTGGTGCCCTGCGCACCGGCATTTTTAATGTGGCAGATGTTTGTATAACTACAGGGGTGATTACCTTGTTTATAGTTTATAACAGCAGGAACAGGGGGCTGATAAAGCCTAATAATGTGGAGGACGCTTTATAGTAAATTCTGTTAAAAGCACCAGGTATCCTGCGTAATTGTTTTAGCGATAACCCTCTACTTTAACACATCAAACTTTTCCCGTTTTTGATATGACTTTACAAAAAAATCGGCTACGGTAGCATTAAACTGTTCCTTATAATAAATTGGGGTTGAATGGCCTGAATTTGGCAAGATCCATAAAAAAGCCTTTGGTATTGATTGCGATATAAGCAAAGTATGTTCCGGGCGTATCACATCCTGGTCGCCTCCAATTATTAAAGCCGGGCAGGTTATTGTATGCAGTTGCGCTATAGTAATATGCGGTTCGAAACCCAAAAGGCGCAATAGCTTTACTTCGTTCCGCATCTCAGGGGTTACATCTTTTATCTTTTTCAAAGTATCAACAGCGTGTAAATAAGCTTGTACCACCACCTGGTTCAGGTATGGGTTTACAGCAGTAGTGTCAGGCCAAAGGTTGGCACCAGTTACAGCCAATTTCTTCACTTTATCAGGGTGGCGAATAGCCATTAACAAACCGTTTATACCACCATCGCTCCAACCAACAACATTAACGTTTTTTAAATGCAGGTTATCCAGCAACGCGTTCAAGTCATCGGTCATCATTTCATAGCTTAACGAATCGTTTTTAAGATCTGCCGATTTTCCCTGCGCCCGGCTATCGGCAATAATTACCTGGTAATTTTTAGCGAAGTACGGTATCTGGTTCCTAAAATCATAGATAGAGCCACCATTGCCATGTATAAATAAAATTGGCTCGCCGCTGCCGTACGTTTCGTAGTACATTTTAAACCCGCGTATATCAACATATTTGCCGGTGGCGGGGTTACTGCCGTAAACAATACTGTCTGTAGCGGTTGTTTTTTGTGCAAAAGTACTATTAGTAGCTGTAACAAATAACAGTGCAAGCAATAGGTATTTCATAGTCAAAGAGTTAAGTTTTATAAAGATAATAATATTTATAAAATATCGGTTTTGCGCATTACCTATTTTCATTATAAAACAATATTGTATTATCCAATAATTAACCCTACCTTTGCGCCCGATTTGGCGATGTAGTCAAATCCGTTATTTTAAATCATGAACCCATTTATTAATCTGGGAATCCGTGAAGATATTGTTAATGCCATCTCTGAGTTAGGGTTCGAAAACCCTACGCCAATCCAGGAACAGTCAATCCCGGTATTGTTAACAGGCAGCAACGATTTTGTCGGATTAGCCCAAACCGGGACCGGTAAGACTGCTGCCTTTGGCCTACCATTATTAGAACTGTTGGATTTCGAAGAAAATCATCCGCAGGCACTTGTTTTATGCCCAACGCGCGAACTTTGTTTGCAAATTACTAACGACATTAAAAACTACTCCAAAAAAATGGGCAACGTTAATGTTGTTGCTGTTTATGGCGGAGCCAGTATTTCAGACCAATTACGCCAGATAAGACGCGGCGTACAAATTGTCGTTGCCACACCTGGCCGTATGCTTGATATCATCAACCGTAAAGCAATTGACTTTACCAAGGTGAAATTTGTAGTATTGGATGAAGCTGATGAAATGCTCAATATGGGCTTTCAGGAAGATATTGACAGTATCCTGTCTACCACACCGGATACTAAGAAAACCTGGTTGTTTTCTGCAACTATGCCCGCAGAAGTGCGCCGCATAGCTAAAAAGTACATGAATGAGCCGTTTGAGCTTACCATGGGTACTAAAAATACAGGTAATGCTAATATCGAGCACGAGTACTATGTAGTACGTGCCCGTGATAAGTATGCCGCATTTAAACGTATTGTTGATTTTAATCCTGACATTTTTGGTATCGTATTTTGCCGTACTAAAATTGAGACCCAGGATATTGCCGAAGCGTTAATGAAAGATGGCTACAACGCCGATTCATTACACGGTGACCTGTCACAACAACAACGCGATAAAGTAATGAAACGCTACCGCGAGCGTAACCTGCAGCTATTAATTGCTACAGACGTTGCCGCACGTGGTATTGATGTTAACGACGTAACACACGTTATTAACTATTCATTACCTGATGAAGTTGAAAACTACACCCACCGTAGCGGCCGTACAGCCCGTGCCGGTAAAACAGGTGTATCTATCTCTATCATCAACGCTAAAGAGTTAGGCAAGATCCGCCAGATTGAGCGTGGCTTAGGCAAAAAATTTGTTAAGGTTGAGATACCTACAGGTTTTGATGTTTGCGAGAAACAATTATTCTCTATTGTACATACCATACATAATGTAGAGGTTAATGAGCAGCAAATTGAACAATATCTTCCACGCATAATGGACGAGTTTAAGGACCTGACCAAAGAAGACTTCATAAAACGTTTTGCATCTATAGAGTTTAACCGCTTTTTAGATTACTACAAAAACGCACCTGACTTGAATGCCCCTGTTGAAGAAGGCCGTTTTGACCGCGAACGTGGTGAAAGAGGTGAGCGCGGAGAACGTGGTGAACGTGCTCCACGTGGCGAAGGTGGTGGTAAATCAGAATACACCCGTTTATTTATAAACTTAGGTTCTGTTGATGAATTTAACCGTGGCGATTTGCTTGGTTACATTTGCACCAATGGCAAAATAAGTGGCCGCACTGTTGGCAAAATAGATGTTAAGGGTGTTTATTCTTTCTTTGAAGTACCAAATGCCGAGTCGGAGGCCGTTATCAACAACTTTAAAGGCGTTGAGTTTAAAGGCCGCGAAGTACGTATAGAGGTATCAGGTGAAGGCACAAGCACTACCCGCAGTGGTGGTGGCGAACGCCGCGAAGGTAGCTACAACCGTAGTGGTGGTGGCGAACGCCGTGAAGGTGGTGGTGGCTACAACCGCAGTGGTGGTGGCGAGCGCCGCGAAGGCGGACACCGTGGAAGCGGTGCACCAAGCAACGCAGGTTTCCGTGATTTTTCAGGCAAACGCAAGGAAGATCGCCCGGAACGTAAACGTCGTTTTTAAGTAGTGAGTGGGGAGTAATGAGTGGGGAGCAAATAACTATTCATTACTAACCCCTCACCAAAAAGATAGTTTTTAGTTTTAGTTTAGTTAACAAGGCCTCTTCGATTGATCGGAGGGGCTTTTGTTTTATAGAGAAGATTGGTTATTGATGAAG
>JACMRC010000288.1 GCA_014376655.1 Mucilaginibacter sp.
AACCTGCCTTACTATTGCTTCCATGATGTTGACGTAGTTGATTATGGTAACGATATTAATGAGAATGACCGCCGCTTACAAGCCCTGGTTGATTACGCCAAACAAAAACAAGCCGAAAGCGGTGTGAAACTGCTTTGGGGTACTGCCAATATGTTCTCAAATCGCAGGTATATGAATGGAGCGGCTACCAACCCCGATTTCCATGTGTTGACGCATGGCGCGGCGCAGGTTAAAGCAGCTTTAGATGCTACTATTGAGTTAGGCGGCGAGAATTACGTTTTCTGGGGTGGGCGCGAAGGCTACATGAGCCTGCTAAACACCAACATGAAACGCGAGCAGGAGCATTTAGCGAAATTTTTACATACTGCTAAAGATTACGCCCGTAAACAAGGCTTTAAAGGCACGTTCTTTATCGAGCCAAAACCTTGCGAGCCTACCAAACACCAGTATGATTATGATTCGGCAACGGTATATGGTTTCTTGCAGAAATATAATTTACTGAATGATTTTAAACTGAATATAGAAGTTAACCACGCCACATTAGCCGGCCATACCTTCCAGCATGAGCTGCAGGTTGCTGCCGATTGCGGTTTATTAGGATCAATAGATGCTAACCGCGGCGATACCCAAAACGGCTGGGATACCGACCAGTTCCCGAATGATATTAACGAGATAACCGAATCTATGATGATCATACTGGAAGCAGGTGGTTTACAAGGTGGTGGCATTAACTTCGATGCTAAGATCCGTCGTAACTCTACCGACCAGGCCGACTTGTTCTACGCCCACGTTGGTGGTATGGATATTTTTGCCCGTGCATTAATAACTGCTGATAACATCCTGCAAAAATCAGAATACAAAAAAATACGCACAGATCGTTACGCATCTTTTGATAGCGGTAAAGGCAAAGAGTTTGAAGAAGGCAAATTAAGCTTAGAAGATTTGAGAGCTTACGCCATCCAAAACGGCGAGCCTGCTGTAACCAGTGGTAAACAAGAGTATTTAGAGAATTTGATTAATCGGTATATCTAAACGTTTATAGTTTTTTAAATGGATAAGTCCCGGCTGTTATGGTCGGGACTTTTTTTGTTAGTCTTGATTATATCACGTTAACTTAGAGTTCTAAATTTCAACTTTTACAAAATCGTATTGTTTAGCCCCATTTGGAGTTATTTCACCATTCTCAATCATTTTATAAAGTCGAGTTTTATCTGGAGTGATCGCCATTTTTTTTATTTCTTTCGGCGATAGACTACAACATTCATTTTGAAGATGTGACCATACTTTAGCTGATTTTATAGCGATTTTTTCTTGTATAAAGTTACATAATAACAAAAAGTCATCTAATTTGGGAGTCATGTTGACAACATGCATTAATTGCGAATTTACATCTATGCCCTTAATAGCATTGCCTTGCTTAACTATAGTCCCTGACACCAAACACTGATCGTACTCAGCACCGGCATGGGCTACATATTCATGACGTAAATTCATAATTCTGTTGTGTTCTTCAGAAAGTTTCGGATCGGAGGTCTTAAAGATATCGTCAAAGTTAAGCATTGGCCTGTTACCTTGATTCGAAGTAAATAATTTCCCGTACGTTACGATTGAAAAAAACAAAATGCTTTGTTGAATTAATGTTGGATTCTCTTGATTCCTTAAATGATTTATCGCTTCCCGTACTTGCTCAATATCTCTCGTCATAGTCACATAACCAGCGTAACGTTTTGTTAGTGGTGTTTTAAGTATTAAAAAGTCTCTGAGTTTTCCAGTATCGTCAGTTGATAATCGTACAAAACTGTCATTCTCTATTTTTACGTATAAATTGTTGTAATTAATCATATATCATATAATAAGTTAATAAGTATATAAAAAGTTGGTCAGTATTTATAATCCCAAGCCTAATTTAGAGGGAATTTGTAATCCCCGTACCCTATATTTGCCACAATGACTTTATCAAAACGCGATTATGATGCTATTGTAGTAGGTTCTGGACCTAATGGGCTGGCTGCGGCTATATTGATGCAGCAACAGGGCTTAAGTGTTTTAATAATTGAAGGTAAGGTTGAAATAGGCGGGGGACTGCGCTCGGCAGAATTAACCTTGCCGGGCTTTACGCATGATGTTTGTTCGGCTATCCATCCGTTGGCGCTGGCTTCACCGTTTTTTAAGACTTTGCCGCTGGCCGATTTTGGGTTGGAGTATTTACAACCTACATTAAACGCGGCGCATCCATTTGATAATGGTACTGTTGCAATATTGGATAAGTCCATCAAAAATACCGCTGACCGTTTAGGTGCCGATGCTCAAACTTACACCGCATTAATGCGCGAACTAACCGGTGCCTGGCCTTTAATTGACCAGGATGCATTAGGGCCCCTGTGTTTCCCGCGGCACCCGTTGGTAATGGCGCAATTTGGACTTAAAGCATTAAGCAGTGCCGAAACATTTGTTAAACGATTCAAAACAACCGAAGCGCGGGGGCTATTTGGCGGCATGGTGGCGCATGCTATACAGCCGTTAAGTAATTTAAGTACCACAGCTATTGGGCTGGTACTATTGGCCACCGGGCATTTAAAAGGCTGGCCCATCCCTAAAGGGGGATCAGCATCAATAGCAAATGCTTTAGCAGGCTATTTTAAGTCGATAGGCGGCGAGATTGAAACCGGAACATATATTCAATTGTTAGATCAATTACCATCGGCACAGGCCGTTTTATTTGATATTACACCAAAACAATTATTGCAGATAGCGGGGCATAAGTTCTCACCCATTTATAAATGGCAGTTAGAACGCTACCGCTATGGTATGGGCGTATTTAAAATAGATTGGGCGTTGGATGGCCCTATACCTTTTACCGCGCCCGAATGTAGACAAGCCGGCACCCTGCACCTGGGCAATACCTTTGAAGAAATAGCCACATGCGAGTTGCAAACCAGCCAGGGCCGACAGGCCGAAAAACCATTTGTATTGTTAGCGCAACAAAGTTTATTTGATAGCAGTCGCGCTCCCGAGGGTAAACATACTGCCTGGGCTTATTGCCATGTACCTAATGGCTCAACCCAGGATATGACCGCTGCTATAGAGGCACAGGTAGAACGTTTTGCGCCCGGTTTTAAAGACCTGATCCTGGCTAAAAGCACCATGAACACCGCGCAAGTAGAAGCTTATAATCCCAACTATGTTGGCGGCGATATTAACGGAGGGATCCTGGATATAGGCCAGTTGTTCACCCGCCCGGCATTGCGCTGGTCGCCTTATAAAACATCTGCTAAAGGATTATATATCTGCTCATCGTCAACACCTCCCGGTGGGGGCGTGCATGGTATGTGTGGGTATAACGCGGCTAAAAAAGCCCTCTCAGACATCTTCGGAATAACCGTTTAATATTTTTTTAAAACATTTTAACCATCAATGAGTTAATGTCTTATGTCATCGAAACCCTTTGCTACCGAATTCCAAAAGGAAAATTTTAAAACCATGTTTGAAGCTATTGTGCAAAAAAACATCCATTTGCATAATCAGTTTAAGATCCAGTTTTTTGATACCATCAGAACCAACTATGTAATTAGCGGGTTAGATGGTAAATCTATCAATGTTACCGCATCCATGTCGGATAGTGAGTTAGAACAATACCGTACATTAAAAAGTACC
>JACMRC010000289.1 GCA_014376655.1 Mucilaginibacter sp.
AAATCCAATATGTTCTTCATATTGGCACCCTGAAACTTGAAGATAGACTGATCATCATCGCCCACAACAAATACGTTAGGGGTTTCCCAGTAGTTCAGCAAGAATTTAAGCAGCTGGTTTTGCGATCCGCTGGTATCCTGGAACTCGACCACCAAAATATAATGATAGCGTTCCTGGTATTTGCGCAGTATCTCCTCGTTTTCGCGGAAAGCTTTTAATACCCAAATGATCATGTCGTCATAATCGTAACGGCCGCGGGCTTTCATCTTGGCATCGTAACGCTGATATTCAACAACTGCTGCCAGCAGCTTTTTCATCAGGTCGTGCGCCGCATCAATATCTTTTTGCTTGGGATCGCCAATGGCAATTCCCCTTGCAGCGTTAGCCCTTTTGTATATAAATTCTTCGCGATTGGGCAGATCATCTAAATATTCATTAATAGCCTGCTCAATAAATTGTTCGTTCCAGTTCTCGCGCTTCATGGTCGAGAATAGGTTTTTCAACCTCGGCACATCATAGTAAATATCGCCGGTAAAGCGTTTTAGCAAATGATCATTCGGGAAATCATCCACCAACTCTCTAAACAACATGGCTGATTCCAAATCAGACAATGGCTCCAAATTCAACTTGCCAAAATACTCCAGGTTTTCCTGTATTACCTCGTTACAAAAAGCATGGAAAGTGTAGATATGGATGCGGTAGGCATCGGGCCCAATAAACTCAAACAAACGCTTACGCATGGCTACCGCGCCGGCATCAGTATACGTTAAGCAAAGTATCTCGCCGGGCAGGGCATCGGTATCGGTTAATATCTTACCGATGCGTGCTGCCAGGATCTGCGTTTTACCTGTGCCGGGGCCGGCAATAACCAGCACCGGGCCATCCATTTTATTTACGGCAGCCAATTGTTCGGGGTTTAAACCATTCAGTGCTTCCTGAAATTTTTGATTGTATTTATTGGGATTGGATTGCATATTTGTTTAGTAAAGATAGTAAAGGAAAGAACGATATGATGGTTAAATCATGAAACAATTCATTAAATTTGTAAAAAGGCACTACCATGAGCACAGCGCAAATCAGGCAACGTTTACATGAACTTATCGATACAGCAGAAGATAAAAAGCTAAAAGCCATATATACTTTGCTTGAAGATGATGAACCGGATGGTTATAGTCTGAGTGCGACACAGAAAAAAGAGTTGGATCGAAGAGTTGAGAACTTACAGAAAGGAATAAGTAAAACATATACCTGGGAAGAGACTACAGCAATGGCCGAACAAGCTTTAGCAGACCGCAAAAACAGTAAATGAAATATTCATTTAGGATAGAGGAAGAGGCTTAAAAAGAATTTGTGGAAGCTTTTGTATGGTATGGCGAGCAACGAGAGGGATTAGAGAGCTTATTTAAATTGGAGTTTGATGCCAAACTCGACTTAATCTGTAAAAACCCATATCATTATAAAACGTCATATAAAAAATTTCGCGAAGCTTTTACCGACAAATTCCCTTTCGCAATTGTATATACAATTGATGAAAGAGTTAAAGAAATTACAGTGATTGCCATATTTCATACCAGCCGGAATCCAAAGAAGAAATTTCGAAAAACCTGACGACTTCGTCAAACATTTCCATTATTTAACAATTAATATACTCCCTAACCGTTATCTTTACCCACGAGGATTGAGACTATGGCGCTACCGATGAGAATAACTTTTGATGATAAAGACTATATCTACCAGATACTTAACACAAACTTGATAGACAAACATACTACCGAATTAGAGCTGATTTTTAACGGCGAAAAACTACAATTGGTGATGGATGAAAGAAAAACATGGATCCAAAAAGATAACGTCACTTCAGTTGATCCTGATTTGGTGCAGGCGCTTGGCCGTTCTGTATCATTGCGGTTAAGGATGTAATTATTACTTTTCGTAATAAAGAAGATTTAGATCAGCTACGTTTTTAAAATGTTTGTCTGAAGTTACGAGCGGGAGTTTCAAAGCGATTGCTGTCCCTGCAATTATGCTATCAGGGAGCTTCATATTAGAGCGTTTCTTGACTTGAATTGCTTCCAATTTTACTTTTTCGCCCAATCCTACAATGGTGAATTCCTCAAGAAATTGCTTAATAGTTTGATGCTCTTTTTCTGTGATGTTTTTATAACTCAGCAGCTCCATTTCTGAAATTACTGATAAGAATAATTCCTTCTCAAATAAAAAATCAATAAGCGTTTGGTCGCCGTTTAAAATGTATAAAACCGCATTTGTGTCCAATAAATACTTATTGCCACTCATCCCGCATCTTCTTTTGTATAGCTAAGGGATCTTCCTTCAATTTTATTGTACCACCGTATTTCTTTGTATCTACTCCCTTTGCAACATGAAGTTTGGCAGAAATGTTGTCCATTTCCTTTTTACTCGCACCTTTTTTCAATACTAATACCATACCTTAAAATTCTATATCCAAATTTACTTTTTATAAATGACAAGAAAAAATACATCTACAACCCTACCCCTGTCCCGTTAGGGAAAAACACATTAACACTTACCGGTAATTTACCCGTTGGCTTTAGCTGGCCGGTAATTACTTTTACTGCCGATTTTTGCAGTTCGGGGCTCATTTGGTAACAAGCTATAAGGGCGCTGCTTTTTTCAATACCCGGTAAACCCGCTATGGTATACGGGTTAGCAAAAACTGTAGTTACCACATTGCTATGCGCAGAAAGCGCGGCTATAAACTCTTTTACCCCGGCGCTATAATCCAGCTTACTTGCCGGGCGCAGGCGGGTATCATGTATGCTTACATACACCTTATTGTATTGATTAAGCATGTTTAGCAAGCGATTAAGATCGGCAACCGGGGTGCTTTTATTTACGGTAAACAGGTGACTGTTTGTTGTCCATTTTGATAGTTCGGTCTGAAATACGGTATACCCGTCAACCCCTATACTAACTATAGCTGTTTTTTGTATCGGGTTTAACCTTACAGATTGTTCGTCCCCTTTTAATAAAGTTACAGCGGCATCACTTAATTGTTGGATTAATTGACGCGCGGGTTCGCGGTTAAGATCGGCATATAGGTTTGTCGGATCAATATCTTTCCTGTTATTTAACCCGGCCCAATATTTAGCGGCCAACACTTTTTTTACTTTCGCTTCAAAAGCGGCATTTGATATTTGCCCCTTACGTACC
Organism: Mucilaginibacter sp.; assembly: GCA_014376655.1. GTDB lineage: Bacteria > Bacteroidota > Bacteroidia > Sphingobacteriales > Sphingobacteriaceae > Mucilaginibacter. Next base: position 3,193 of record JACMRC010000289.1, read on the forward strand.
GCCTTTCGTATTTTCTGAATAGACTTATCCAAATTCATAGAAAGCTCTATAATATCATTTCCCGCTAAAAAGGCCTGCAGTTCTGCTTCGCCGCCAGGATAATACTTCGTCACTGCTTTCATTTCCATAGCGTCGGATACTACCAGGCCTTTAAAACCTAAGGAATCTTTTAATACCCCGGTTATTATTTTTTTTGATAAGGTTGATGGCCGATTTTTAGTGCTATCCAATGCCGGAATGCTCATGTGGGCTATCATTATTCCGTTTATACCGGCTGCTATGGCTTCTCTGAACGGGTACTCCTCTAACGAATCTAACCGCTGACGTGTAAATGGCAACAAAGGTAGTTCTAAATGCGAATCGACGTTGGTATCGCCATGCCCCGGGAAGTGTTTAGCCGTGGTAAGCAACCCGGCATCCTGCATACCTTTAAAGTAGGCTATACCTTTTTTAGCTACATTATATTTATTATCGCCAAAGCTTCGGTAGTTAATAACAGGGTTACCAGGGTTGTTATTTACATCCATATCTGGCCCAAAATTCATTTGCATACCCAGGCGTTTAAAATCATAAGCCACCTGCTGTCCCATCTTGTAAATCAGTATGTTATCTTGTATGGCACCCAGTGTCATCTGGTATGGATAAGAAAGTGTGGAATCTAATCGCATTCCCATTCCCCATTCCCCATCCATTGCAATTAATAGCGGCACGTGCGCTACATGCTGATATTGGTTTGTTAAAGTTGCCTGCCTGCCCGGCCCTCCCTGGAAGAAAACAACGCCACCAACTTGCTGACTTTCTATTACTTTACCTACAGAATCTTCATAATGCCTGCTCAAATTAGTATGCGCCCTAACAAAAAACAATTGGGCAATTTTCTGCCTGCGGCTAAGCTTATTATATACAGAATCTACCCATTTATTCTGCTGGCCCAATAATTGGATATAGCCATTCTGTTGGGCGAAGCTTTCTGAACATATAAGGGTTAATAGAACAAAGGCTGAAAAGCCAAAAAGTTTTTTGATCCGGGTCATAAAATCAAAAGTAAATTAAAATGACAAAAAAAATGAAACCCTTTATCAACATACCCCGTATACAGGGTTGTAACGGTTGTTAACCAAATTAATTTCAACAACTTATTTATAACCTTTTAAATAAGGCATACGTAATAATAATTTATAACACGATGAAAAAAATTATCCTTTTAGCTACAATACTGCTGGTTGCGGGGACAGTAAGCGCTCAAACATACTTTAACAATGATCGTGCTGATTATAACAGCTATTACCAATCAAGATTTGGTTTTGAGGTTGCAGCTAATATTTCAAACGCTACACCGGGTGCAAACTTTAACACCGGTAGCGTAACAGGTATCACTGCCGGCTTTAACTTAGATCTTCCGGTTGCATATCCACTTTCTATTGTACCTGCTTTAATGTACTCTCAAAAAGGATATAGTGCTAATACCCCTGCCGGAGAATTTACACAACGCTCTCAGTCTATCGACCTTCCGGTGTTAGCTAAATTTCATTCAGGCAGCGTATTTAATTTTTATTTAGGCCCTCAGATATCTTATATAGTATCAACAACTAACAAATTCAGCCAAAACTTTGCAACTACAGGCCGCGAAAACTATCAATATACTGGTAGCAACCTGCGTTACCAGGGTGTAGTTGGTGTAGGTATTGATATTACCGTAGCTATTAATGTACACGCACGTTATGCTTTTGATTTACAAGGCACAAACACTAATGCCAACCCGGTTCTTCCATCATACCGTAGCCAGGCTTGGCAATTAGGTTTTGGATTTAATCTTAACTAACTGATCGCATTAAATTATAAATGTTAAAGCCACCTAATTTGGGTGATTTTTTTGTTATATACTATATCGCGATAGCACCTTTATTAAGTACTATATAATTGTGACGGGCGTTAATTAACGCAAATAGTATATTTGCGCGTCTATGCAAAATTTGATTAACCAGGCACCTGCTAAAAAAAATTACGAATTTATTGATGCCATACGTGGCATTGCTATGATGAGTATTGTGGCCGAGCATAGTATTGCTTTCAATGTAATTAACCCGCCATTTCTATCAGCAAAATACTGGACTTTCACTGCTTTAATACAGTTTACCAAATTTGGCACTATTGCATTCTTTTTATTGGCCGGTTTTCTTATAGGCGAAAAATTTGCAGACTACTCGCCCGCCCAATATTTAAAACGCCGCATAACAACCACGTTTGGCCCTTGGTTTTTTTGGACTTTTGTATACATACTAGCCGCAGTAATTACCCTTCGAATAAAGGCACGTATTTATCATGATGACGAGTTTAATTTAACCAATATCCTTAACCAAATCAAAACGGTTTATTTATATACCAGTTACTGGTTCATCATAAACTTCCTTATCAGTATCACCATATTATTAATATTCAGGCGGTACCTGTATTCGCTTTATCTGGGTGGCACATTGTTATTGTTTACCCTATTTTATGTAGTTGATATTCATTACGAATGGATAGATCCAAGACATACCACGGCAATTTTAGGTTTTGTTTTTTTCTTGTGGATGGGTGCGCAATTGCGCAAATACTGGCAATATATTGAGCTGCACATAAAAAAAGTTTCTTTTTTAACGTTGGTGGTGCTGCTGCTGCTAACCTTTGGGCTATCACTTTATGAAATTACGCAACTGCAGGGTAAAAGCATTGATCCTTTTAATACTTTACGCATCAGCAATATTCTGTTCTCGTGGGTATTTTTCGCAATGCTGCTCAAAATAAAAAACTTCAAATTCATAAACTATCTTAAGCCCAGGCAAACTACTTATGGTATTTACCTTATCCATTATATATTATTAGTGTTTTTGTTCCCCGATATATTTATGCATTTGCCTTTCGACATTAACCACCTTGCGTTACCACTAGTGGTACTGTATAAGATAGTAACATTTGCGGCATTATACAGCTTAACGCTTGTTATTGTATTGTTTATCGGCAACTCAAAGGCTAAAAAATTGGTTGGTATTTAATTGAGGCAGACAATAAATGTTTTTGTTCCATTAGGGCTCTCAGATCAGTTTTCAAACAAAAAGGATACGATAAGAAACTAATCCCTTTTTGTTTGCTAATATTGTATATGGATAAGTTAGCTGTTTACCATAAACTGAACAACTCTTTTAATAAAACATACATTTTTACCTTCGGATCAGAGGGTGGTTTTTATTCCGAATTTAACAATATGATCTTTGGAATGATTTATTGTTTGAAGTATCAATACCAGTTCGTTTTATATACAGGCAATTCTAAGTTTAATATCAATAAAGGTTGGACCGATTTTTTTGAACCCTTTTGCGAAGAAATTACCTCATCCTGGTTTCATAAAAAATTTAACAAGCGCGAAATCCCACCTAAAATCAAACTTAAAAACCTTTTGGCTTGGTCGGCCTACCGTTTATTCAATGGCAATACGGCTTTAACTTACGAGTTGTTCCCAAAGTTTTATAACGGCGATTTTGAAAATGAACAATTTGATTTCCAAGAATTGGGATTAAAAGGTAACCTCAGGGATGTTTCACGCGAGTTTGTTAAAATGGTTTACCGATTTAATAGTGAAACTAAAACTAATATTCAGCAAATTGTGAGTAGCCAAAGCCTTCCTACCGGCTATATGTCCCTTAACATCAGGCGCGGCGACAAGGATACAGAGTTTGATTTTGTGCCGATAAGCGCTTACGTAGATAAAGCCAGCGAGCTGCCTGATTTAAAAGATATTTTTATCCTGACGGATGATTACGCAGTAATCGAAAATATGCAAAAAGACTATCCATATCTTAATTTCTACACTTTGGTTAAAAGAGAGGAGCGTGGCTATGTACACGCTGATTTTATGAATGATAGCTTGCAGAAACGCCAAACAGATCTGGTCAAACTATTTGCTTCAATCGAACTTATGGCTAGCTCAGCATTGGCCGTGGGTACTTACACCACCAATCCAAGCTTGTTTTTAGGTATGTATATGCCTGAAGATAAATTTATCAGTGTACAAAAAAAATCGTGGTATCAGTTTGAGAAAGACGATGTCAAAACATTTATAGTTGAGCCTTAAACTTAAATTAACATATAGTTTTATAAATTTTTATATATCTCTTCGTATAAATTCAATATTTACCCATGCAAAGCAAAATAACGGGTGCCGATACTACTTTACTGTTTACTGCCAGGATACTTAACAAGTACGACGTTAAGTATTATCGGAGTAATGATACCGGCTTTATACAAACCGAAGAACCTTATTGGTTGCAGGAGGCCTACTCATCGGCCATAACTAAACTGGATGTTGGGCTTGTTTACCGCAATATTACTTTACGCGAACGCATAGGCCCGTTGCTGGCAACTTACTTTAATAAAAGCGGCGTATTTTTAGATTATGCCGGCGGCTACGGCTTATTTACCCGCCTGATGCGCGACAACGGTTTTAACTTTTACCATACCGATAAATTTTGCCAGAACATATTCGCTGAATATTTCGATCTGACGAACCTGCCTGTTAACACCCGTTTTGAGGCGGTTACTGCTTTTGAAGTATTTGAACATCTTGCCAATCCCCTCGAAGAAATTAAAGAGATATTAACGTACAGCGACAACCTTTTTTTCACCACCGAACTACAGCCCGAAGTAATTACGGGCGTTGAAGATTGGTCGTATTTTTCTACCGAAACCGGGCAGCATATCGCGTTTTATAACGAAGCAACGTTGAATGCTATTGCCCAACAATTGGGGTGTAATTTTTATACTGATGGTAAGTTTTTACACTTGTTTACCAAGACTGTCTTTGATACTAATCCGTTTGCGCTGGTGCGCGATCCATTTTTACTTCGTAAGGCTAAAAAGCTGGTGAAAAAATCTTTGCAAAAAATCGGTATACCGGATAGCTTGTTAATGAAAGACTGGAAGTATATTAAGGATAAATTGAACGGGTAACTACTCGCTAAACGTCTGCATATCTATCAGCTTACGGTATAATCCGTTGCGGCTGATTAGCTCCTGGTGATTGCCTTGCTCAACAATTTTACCGTTCTCCAGCACAACAATAATATCCGCGCTTTGGATAGTGCTTAAACGGTGCGCAATGATAAGCGATGTGCGGTTTTTCATCAGGTTATTCAAAGCATCCTGTACTAATTTTTCTGATTCGGTATCTAAGGCCGATGTAGCCTCGTCAAGCAACATTATTGGCGGGTTGCTTAACACTGCCCGGGCAATACAGATCCGCTGGCGCTGGCCGCCTGAAAGCTTGGTACCACGGTCGCCTATATTAGTTTGGTAACCGGCTTCTGTTTCTTCAATAAAATTATGCGCGTTGGCAATACGTGCGGCGGCTTGTACTTCTTCCATTGTAGCACCGGGCTTGCCAAATGCTATGTTATTGAATATACTATCGTTAAACAGGATAGATTCCTGGTTAACTGTACCCATTAAGCCACGAAGTGAAGTAGCTGTAACGTGTTTAATGTCTTTATCATCAATAAATATAGCGCCCGAT
>JACMRC010000290.1 GCA_014376655.1 Mucilaginibacter sp.
GCTCCTCGTATCAATATTGCACCCGCCAAATTCAAATTGAATTACTTTGGTTTTAGATAAAGCCTCGCCCATTCCGTTTAAAACATCGAGTTCATGCCCTTCTACATCTATTTTCAGGATATCAATATTTCTTTTTCCGAGCCTTTCTTTCCAATAATTCTCAAACGCTATAATTGTAACTGTTTCAAAACTGTCAAAACCCGAAAGTTTTCTCTTAGTTAAACTGGCTAAGCTTGACCCCGGCGCATTACTATATAGTTTACCATGCCCATTTTTATCACCTACAGCAACGTTGTTTATTACCACTTTGGGATCATTATTAAAACGGCTTATTAACTTTTCATTATTAATATTTGACGGTTCAAATAAATGAATTTCAATATCGTTAAATTTATTTTTTAGGTGGGCAGTATATTCGCCAACGTTAGCCCCCATATCTATTGCAAGTTTCGGATCCTTTATAATTTTGGTCAAGATATCTACTTCTTTCTTTACAGTAGCCGCGCCCCAACCTTTTCCTTGTAACCTGGCACATGTTCGTTCTATTTTAGCCAATATTCTATAGATCATGCTCAAAGTTAAGATTAATTTACAACCCCGCCAGCCACTTACCAACCACCGGCACCTTGCTCAATAACCACACCAATAATAACGACAAAACAAAACATATAATTGCCGTTACCGGGATACTTATCAGCGGCGGGCATAATTTAAAGCTGATACCAAACGGATCGTCCAAAAAATAAAGTACCAGCGCGTGGCTTAAATATATGCCGAAGTTATATTCGCAGGCAAAGTTTTTGGCCTTTAGCAGTGGGGATGGTAATTGCAGTTTGGTAAATCGCCCTAATAAAAACACGCTTGATGCTAACAGTACTATCGCCGGGCCAAGCGGTTCATACAATAGTGTAATTAGCGTAGTGTATTTGTATAATAGGTAAGTACCCACAAATATCAGCGTTAATAACGCCAGGAATAAAACCACCATCCACCTTACCAAACCTTTACTGTAGTTAATATTAAAAGTAAGATAATGCCCTAACACCAAGTAACCGGCATAACCGGTAAAATAATGCAGATCGACCTGTGGGTTAAAGCGCATAATTATGGGCTGCCTTATAAACATCACTATTAGCCACATTATCAAAAAATATTCAATCTCGCGCTTTGTAGCGTAACGCACAAACTTGTTGATGATGGGGATAAAAAAGTAAAGCCCTACAAGCATATAAACATACCAAAGGTGGTATGAGCTGCCGTATTTTAACTCGTGCAGCACCTTTTTAATGTTTGTCCAGGTGTCGCCATCAAAAACTAATACTTCAATATACCACGAGTACCATACATACACCAAACTCCAGAACAAAAAGGGCACCATTACCCTGCTTAAACGTTTTTTAATGAAAGAGCCTAACTCGTATTCGCGGTGCAGGGTTAGCGCACCGGTTATCATCACAAATACCGGCACGGCAAAACGCACCAGCGCGTTATAAAAATCGGCGGTGAGCCATGCTGTGGTTGGTAGATGGCCGTATTGCTCTAACGGGATAGCCGACACATGCAGCATAATTACCGCAAACAAGGCTATGAGCCTAAGGCTGTTTATCCAATCAAGATTATGGCTTTTTGTGCTGGTCATTGTTGCACTAAAAGTAGCACATTTATACTAAAAACGGGGTATGTTAAATGTGTGTACAACTAATATAAACTTAACAGTGATTTAATAAGCGGGCCTTACTTTTGTGGTGTTATTCATTTGAGGTATTACCAAATCGTTCTTTTTTCATTGAACTAATAAGATCAGTTAATAGTAAAGAGCGCGTGCATGCGCTCTTTATTTATTTAAAACTATTTCCCCGCAATTTTATTTACCATACATCATGAGAATTTTATACGCCATACAAGGAACCGGGAACGGCCACCTAAGCCGGTCTATGGATATAGTACCCCTGCTTAAAAAAATGGGCGATGTTGATGTGCTGGTAAGTGGTACGCAGGGCGATTTAAACCTGCCCTTCCCTATTAAATATAAGCTGCATGGCTTCGGGTTTGTGTTCGGTAAATCGGGCGGGGTTGATTTGTGGGGATCATTTTTAAAATCAAGATTTCGTAAATTCATCAAAGAAATAAAGGACCTGCCTATAGATAAGTACGACCTGGTTATTAATGATTTTGAACCGGTATCTGCCTGGGCATGTTATATAAAAAACAAACCATGCATTGGCTTAAGCCACCAGGCCGCGGTATTGCATGATAAAGCGCCAAAGCCCGACGAAGTGGATATGATGGGCCGCCTGATACTAAAAAATTATGCGCCTGTTACCGCTCAATTTGGCTTTCACTTCAAGAGCTTCGATAAAAATATATTTACCCCTGTTATACGCCAGCAAGTACGCGAGCAGGAAATAAGCAACAAGGGCCATTATACGGTGTACCTGCCTGCTTATGATGATAAGCGTTTAATAGAGCGCCTATCCGAATTTAAAGAGGTGCAATGGGATGTTTTTTCTAAACACAACAAAAAGGTTTACAAGCACAAAAACGTAGCTATACAGCCTATTGATAATAAAACCTTTGTTAAAAGCATGGCAACCAGCGCGGGCGTATTATGCGGTGCCGGTTTTGAAACCCCTGCCGAGGCTTTGTTCCTGAAGAAAAAGCTATTGGTTATACCGATGAAGAACCAATACGAACAACAACTTAATGCCGCTGCTTTAAAGGATATGGGTGTACCGGTTATAAAAAGCTTGAAACCTAAACATGACGAAAAGATTCTGGATTGGCTAACTAACGGCCAGGTTATAAAAGTAAACTACCCGGACAATACCCAAAAGGTGCTTGATATGCTATTTGAACAATATGCAGAAACAAGTTACTTTACCGATACGTTGGTTACGCAATAAACAAAATAGTGTGTCATTTCGAAGCGTAGCGAGAAATCTGAAACGCTTTACTACGTATCGCGTGTCGAAGATTTCTCACTCGTTCCTCGTATCGAAATGACAGAACGTATTGATTTTTATTACTTCAACACTACCCTTGTAGCACCATAGCCAAACTTCTCTTTCAGCGCATCCATAAAGGTTTGCACTTTGGGGTGTTTGCCTAAAGATTTATGGATCTCGTTACGTAACGTGCCGTTGCCTGCGCCATGTATAAATACGATATCATTTAGCTGGTGCACTATGGCTGCATCCAGCGCTTTGCTGAAGTAGTCTAACTGGATCTTTAATATCTCGGCGCTGTTGATGAACTGGTAATCGTCGCGCAGTTTTTCAATATGCAAGTCAACTTCGCGGGCAGGTTTGGTAATTACCACTTTTTCTTCTGCCGATTTATAAAAGCTTTCTTTTAATTGCTCGGCATCTATTACAAAATCGGGCTCATCTAATTGTATCAGCCAGCCTTGTTGGTTAAGAACAGGCAGGTTCTTCTTGCTGCAGGCAAAATCTTTGGCTTTAAACTTTTCGGTTATCGTTAAGGGCGATGGTGCTCCAAAGTTTTGCGTAGTGTAATACAATACATTCAATAACACCTTAGGCCATAACTGCAGATCGGCCAATTGTGCCGAATATATTTTTACTGCCGATTGCGGTGCAACTATCCCGGCATACTCTCCTTTAAACACTTGCTTCTCTGTTGTAAGCGTAACCAACAATTGAAACGAAGTATCATTTATCAAATTAAAATGCACTACCGAGTTTGCCTTAGCATCGGGCACTACCCCCAAATAAACGCCTTTGGTTTTAAACTCGGCTGCGGTTACTTGCAGTTCGTTAGTATCTGCTGCAACTTCAGTTCCCGGTGCTTTGTAACCATGTACCAGCGTAACTTTACGGGCCGGTACGGGTATCTCAAAATCATCTTCGGTGGTTACACCTATCATTTCCTCGTCGATAATTCGGGTAATATGGCCCTCCATTTTCTCGTCAACAAACCTTACAAAGTCGCCTAATTTATATTTCATGTGTAGTATTAATTGGGCAAATCTACCTTATATAATAGCATTACAGCAAACATTTACCTTTAAATTATTGTATTAGTGATATTATTAAAAATGTGACTTTAATAATTAAATTACCAACCATATCATGAATGTTGTTAAACCCCAACCGCTCGACCCGCAATTGCAATACAAGGTATTTGTACATAATTTAAACCGTATTTATTTCGCCAAAACTTATCTCGATAAAAAGATGCCTAACTTAATTGATATGGCATCTTTTAAAGGGCTTAAACTTGGAATGACTGAATTTTGGGAAGATGTAAAAAAGCAAATAGCCAGGATGGATATAATCTACAAGATCATAAACGAATTGCCATCCGATAAAAATTGCAACCCGCTTAAGGCAATTGTCAAGGATGAGTTTTGTTTGACTGAGAAGCACGAAATAGCCATTTTAAACGATATGGACCTGATCATGTACATGCAAATGTTGGAGCATATCAATATAGCCTGTTATGGCTTGTTAAAAACAATTGCAGGCCATCTAAAATATGACCATATAGAACAGCTGCTAAAAGAATGTTTTGATGAGTGTGTAGATAATGATGAGCTATTTATACTTATCGCTAAAGAATATGTGCAATAAAAGTTGGTACAAATTCCTGTAAAAAATTAAGCCACTTGCATAAAGCAAGTGGCTCGTTATAGCTATTTAATACCCCTATTAAAATAACCTAACACAAATTAATATATAATTAATTTGGCAAACAAACAAACGGAGCCACTATTATTAAAAACAGACGAGTTGGTCAGTATTTTAACACTTTTATAACACTTCGTCCTATCAAAAAATAAATTCCACAGGCAATTTTGCTTACAAGTCCTCTTTTCTTGCATTTCACAAATTGTGAAATAGTGTGTAGTATATCGTGGTTAAAATCCTATTTTTAGCCCCTCAACCAGGTACTTATGTATTGGGGTTGCAGTTAACACGAATAATAATGAAAGTTTTAAAATTTGGCGGGACATCAGTAGGCAGCCCGGAGCGTATGAAAAAGCTCCTGGAGATTGTTGATGCTTCCGAAAGGCAAATTGTTGTGCTGTCGGCTGTGTCGGGTACAACAAATAGTTTGGTAGAAATTGGGCAGGCATATTTATTGGGCGATAAGCCTAATGCCGCCATACTAATTACTGCTTTAAAGGATAAGTACGAAGTATTTATAAAAGAATTATTTGCCAAGCCTGAATTTTTAGCACAGGGTAAAGAAGTTATCGATTATCATTTTGGTTTGTTAAGCAGTTTGGCTAACGACCTGTTTACCTCAATCGAAGATAAGATAATACTTGCGCAGGGTGAGTTATTATCAACCACGCTGTATCACGTATATTTAAAAGAGATAGGTGTACCATCGGTTTTATTACCCGCGTTAGAGTTTATGAAAACTGATGAGGATAATGAACCTGATGTTGACCATATCACCGCGCAGCTTACGCCATTGTTAGAAGCAGCACCCAATATTAACTTATTCATAACCCAGGGATATATCTGCCGCAACGCTTTTGGCGAGGTTGATAACCTGCGCCGTGGCGGCAGTGATTATACCGCATCATTAATTGGTGCCGGTATCCGCAGCGAAGAGGTACAGATCTGGACGGACATTGATGGCATGCATAATAATGATCCGCGCATTGTTAAAGGTACAAAGCCTATCGCCCAGCTATCATTTGATGAGGCTGCCGAGCTGGCTTACTTTGGTGCCAAGATTCTGCATCCGCAAAGCGTGTTCCCGGCACAGAAATATAAAATACCGGTGCGTTTATTAAACACTATGGACCCACAGGCCCAGGGTACTTTAATAACCAACGACAGCGAAAAGAACCAGATCAAATCAATAGCTGCTAAAGATGGGATAACCGCTGTAAAAATAAATTCAAGCCGCATGTTATTGGCTTATGGCTTTTTACGCCGTGTGTTTGAGGTGTTTGAGCGTTATAAAACATCAATAGATATGATCACCACATCAGAAGTTGCGGTATCATTAACTATTGATGACACTACGCATCTTGATGAGATACTGGGCGAGCTTAAAGCCTTTGGCGATGTTGAGGTTGATTTTGACCAGACTATAGTATGCGTTGTAGGCGATTTTGCTACAGATAAGCATGGTTTTGGCTCGCGCGTGTTAGAGGCTATAAAACACCTACCCTTACGGATGATATCTTATGGCGGCAGTAACCATAACTTATCAGTTTTAGTTAAAACTGAAGATAAGGTAGAAGCTTTGAGAAGCTTGCATAGCAGGCTATTTTAATAAATTAGATTGTCATTGCGAGCATAGCGTGGCAATCGCAAGGAGAAAAGTTCGCGATTGCTTCGTGCCTCGCAATGACATATACAGAACGATACAATAATGTTTAATCAAGATACCCTTACCAAATTCAAATCAGCCGAGACCCCATTCTATTATTATGATATGGAGGTGCTGCGCCAAACTTTACAGGCTTGCAATACTGCTTCAAGTAAGTATGGTTTTCATGTACATTACGCTTTGAAGGCTAATTTTAACCCGAAGGTGTTGGACATGGTACAGCAATTTGGTTTTGGTGCCGATTGCGTAAGCGGTGGCGAAGTTAAAGCCGCTAAAGAACACGGCTTTGGTAAAGAGAAAGTGGTTTTTGCAGGCGTAGGTAAATCAGACAAAGAAATTAATTTGGCTTTAGACGCTGATATCTTCTGCTTTAATGTGGAGTCGGTACAAGAGTTGCATATTATTAACGAGTTGGCGACAGCCAAAAATAAAGTTGCTAAAGTTGCTATCCGCATTAACCCTAATGTTGATGCGCATACCCACCACTTTATCACGACAGGTTTAGACGAGAATAAATTTGGCGTTAACACCTGGCAATTGGGTGATGTTGTTGAAGCTTTGCGGACATGCAAGAATTTGGAGTTTTTAGGGATTCATTTTCATATCGGATCACAGATAACTGACATGGAAGTTTACAAAAGCCTTTGTATCCGTATAAACGAAATGCAGGATTGGTTTGAGGACCACGGCTTACAGATAAAAGTTTTAAATACCGGCGGCGGTTTAGGCGTTGATTACTATAACCCGGACACTAATACCATAAGCGATTTTGAAGCCTATTTTAAAGTATTTAAAGACTTTTTAAATGTAAAACCCGGCCAGGAAGTACACTTCGAGTTAGGCCGTGCATTAGTGGCACAAAGTGCTTCGCTGATATCACGTGTGTTGTACGTTAAAAACGGCCAAAAGAAAAACTTCCTGGTGCTTGATGCCGGTATGACCGAGTTGATCCGCCCAATGTTGTATCAAGCATATCATGTGATTGAGAACTTAACTCAAAACTCATCACCCACTACTCACGACTTAAAATATGACGTAGTTGGCCCAATTTGCGAAAGCACTGATTGTTTCCGCAAGGATGTTGAGCTGCCTGAGTCTTTTCGTGGCGATATTATTGCAATCCGCACCGCAGGTGCTTATGGCGAGGTAATGGCATCAGGCTATAACCTGCGCGACAGGGTGCAGAGCGTTTATTCGGAATAATTTTTCCGCCATTGCGAGCGAAGCGCGGCAATCGCGAACTATGATCCGCATTGCCTCCTTGCGATTGCCACGCTCGTACCTCGCTCGCAATTGTAATTTTGGGATTAAAACTTATACCCGAATCTTAACAACACGCCACTGCCCGCTTCTATTGTTCCAAAGTAGTCTTTGAACCTGATATAATAACTGGCTTTGGGGAAGAGATTCCTGAACATGCGTGTGGTCGATGTTTCGTCTTTATAGTAAGTATCACTAAGGTTATTATGGCCCAATGTAGTTCCTAAAAACCCACGGATACCATGCTGGAAACCCGTGTTATTACGGTTATGGAATATTACCTCGGTA
>JACMRC010000291.1 GCA_014376655.1 Mucilaginibacter sp.
AACCCTGTTAATTATTACGCTATTAATAGCTATATACTACCTGGTGTGCGGTATTTATTTAAACCACTTGGGGTACTTTAACCAGGAAACTCTTTTTTATGTTGAAAAGGTTAGGATAATATTTGAAGGGGTTGGTTATAAGCTAAAGGTAATTGGCCTTACCGCACCGGCACTGCCTTTTTTTGCAACGTTTGCGTTTACAAGCATAAATTCATTACTGGCACCTATCATAGCATCGGCTTTGGGCACGGCTGCGCTTTTTTATTTAATGGCCAGCACCTTAGTTAAAAAAACCGAAGACGATTTTTATCTGCTACTGCTTATCATCCTGTTTTTATTGCATCCGGGGTTGTTATATACAGCCTGCTCTGGCAAGGCAACATATATGGTGCTTATATTTTTTTATATGTTCTTTTTAAACATATTTAAATACTATACTTCAAATACAACCTTCCATGTATCCATAGCCAGTATTTGCCTGGTATTACTGTTGTTTTGCGATTATAAATTTATATGGCTAACCCTGTTTTTTATCCCGCTTATATTTTCGATATCGTTGCAATCATTAAACCTTGCCGAAAAGGAATCTATATTCCGCATGACACAGAGTTTTAACAGCCCATCGTTAAGGCGTAAGCTTATCAATAAAACATTCGCCTTGTATGTTATCCTCTTTGTTTTGCCGATAGCATCAATTATTTGTTATAAGATGCTTAACCTAACCAATGCTAATGATGCAGATTATTTCCTGAACAGCCCTTATGCCACCTGGAACGTTTTAGCCGAGCGTTTCTCGTACGAAAAAATAGCACTGAACCCTGATTTTAAAAACCCCGAAATATCATTATTGATAACGGCCAGGATGATTATGTTTTGCCCGTTAATTGTATTTGCTATATTCCTTTTTAGGCGCAATGCCTACCAGGTTTTAACCTTATTAACACCTTTTGCTTTTGTAGAGTTTCTGCATATTAAGTACGACAAGGTATTTATACTACATCAATACTATTTAATATTTTTGATACTGGCGTTGCTATGTTTTATTATAAAAGCCCAGCCTGTTAAAAACTCCATTTTATTTAAATCAGTTTTAGGTGTAATTATATTGGTGCAATTATACACCGGTTATTACTTTTTAAATAATTCATTAATTGATGATGAGAAAAACTTCATCACCATATTAATAAACCGCACAACCGACGAACAGCAGGATGAAAACCGCGACATGGCCAATTACATAAATGGTTTGCCCGATGGTTCAAAAATAATGATAGATGATGCCATAGCTTACCCTATTGTAGCCTTTACCAGCAACATTGCCGACCTTGTTTTACCCTACCAGGAAAATTTTTTAAGTGCAATTGAAACGCCGCAGCAATATGTAGGGTACATACTTATTGCAAACTCAAAAAACCTGCTAAACGGTTATAGTATATTAAATCCAAGGTATGGGCCGGTAATGTACCAAACAGGTAATAACTACTCTACCCTGCAAAAAGCCTACGAAACCGACCACTGGGTACTGTATAAGCTTTTTTAACTCCATACATTAACACGTTCATTATAATAACGTTACCGCCGTATTAATTAATATTATTTAGGTTATATTTGGGTATAGCTTTAACTACTATGGCCTGCACAAACTGTGGACACAATTTAACAGAGAATTTTTGCCCTTACTGCGGCGAAAAACGTTTCGACAAAAAACAACTTTCCATAAAGCATTTTATCGAAGAAACTTTTGAGGGCTTTGTACATTTTGACAATAAGTTTATCTCGACCTTAAAGTTACTATTTACAAAGCCCGGGCTGCTATCCTTAGACCATATTGAAGGGCGACAAAGCAGGCACATGAAACCCATCGCCTTTTTCCTGGTAATAAACTTGTTGTTTTTTATGCTGATGACTGTTGTTAACCCATTCAGTTTACATCTATACAACTATATTACTTTTCAGCCGTTTGTCAATTTTAATACGCAGCATATAATCCATGAAAAATTAAACGCTACACACCTCACATTGGCTGAATATACGCGCGTTTTTGATACAAAAATACATTCAGATTCCAAGGGATATATTTTTGCATTAATCCCGCTTTATGGTTTTTTGTGTTGGCTATTATTCATCAGGTATAAAAGAATGGCAGTGGAGCATTTAGTATTTGCCACACATTTCGCAGCCTTTGTGTTATGTTACTTTTTTTTGCAGATCTATCTCATCATTATACCATTTTATTGGCTCACAAAAATCCCCTATTCAAATACTTTTGATAACCTCAGCGGGATCTTAACATCATCAGTGGTGGGTATATATTTTGCTATTGCCAGCCGCCGGTTTTATAAGGCAAGTTTCTTATGGTCGGTAATAGCCGGGCTTATAATAGGAGTCATCTTTTTTGACATCATACAAGCTTACCGCATGTTGTTGTTTTTCAAAATCGTTTATTTCAAATATTTTTAAGCGATGTTTTGCAGTACTAAATTGTACTTAGTTAAACAATTAAAACAATTAGCGCCGTTGCTGGTATAGTTGTTACATAGATCGACATGGCAACAAACAACAACCCAACAAAACACAAAGCAGAATTATCTTATACCGAAAAAGTATGGCAAACAGTAGGCATAGTAGCCCTGCTGGTGGTAACCATACTAATAATAAGGGTAGCATTTGATATATTATTGATGGTATTGGCCGGTTCATTAATTTCCGTGTACTTTCATGGCCTGGGCGATGCCATACAACGCCGCACAAAGTTACAACGCATACCAGCCATGTTGATATCCACTTTAGGCACCCTCATTCTGTTAGGCGCTTTATTTTGGTTTATGGGCACCAAAATACAACAACAGGTTGCCGAATTAAGCAATACCTTACCGCACACGCTAAATAACGCCAAAGCCAAACTTTCGCAAACAACGGCAGGGCAAAAAGTACTGCAAAGTATTTCGGGCGATAATTCACAAAAGTTGATGAGCACCGTGCAGGGGTTTTTCAGTACTACCTTTGGCGTGCTGGGCGATATGTATATCATATTATTTCTGGGGATTTTTTTCACGTCGAACCCGTCTCTTTATAAAGATGGGATATTGATCCTGGTACCACATAGTAAAAAAGCGCTGGGTAAGCATATAATGGATAGGGTAAGCCTGT
>JACMRC010000292.1 GCA_014376655.1 Mucilaginibacter sp.
GTACGCCTATAGACGGCATGGACAAGAACATGCCCGATACGCCCCACAACATATTGCCCAGCAGCACCACCACTATAGATACCAGCGCCTTTATTTGCACCTTTGATGATACGATGCGCGGCACCAGGATATTATTATCAATAAACTGTATTAATGCATACGCGCCTATTACGCCCAATTGCGTGCCGTAGCCGTCTTTTGTCACCGTAGCCATTAGTACGGGCAGGGCTATGGCTATAATGCCGCCCAGGTAGGGTATAAGGTTTAAAATGGCACCGATAATACCTATCAGCAACGCGTATTTTACACCCAGCAACAGCAACGCGGCCGAGTTCATGGCGGCTACGATGATCATTTCGATAAGTAACCCCTGGATATAGCTTTGTATGGCAACTTTGGTTTCTTTTAAAACCTCGCTCACCTGTTTTAGATTTTCTTCGGAGAATACTTCGTACATGAAATTAAGGATAAGCGTTTTATACAACAGCATAAAAAATATGTAAACCGGCAATAACAATATAATGCCAACTATGCCAATTAATGAGCCGAGAGTTTGGCCTACCATTGCCTGGCTACTGCCAAGCGCGTCTTTTATTATTTGGTCCTGTTTTTTCACCGGTAGGCCAAAAGTAGTAGCTACCCAATTTTTAAGGTCGACGGAGATCTCGGCAAACTTTTGTTTAAGCATGGGCAGCGAGTCGCCAAACTGGATGACCTGGGTAGACAGGAAATAAAACACACCCGCTACACCTATGATCATGATTAACAGCGACAAGCTGATGGCAAACACCTTGCGCATTCCCATTCGCTCGAAACGGTTGGCTAACGGGTTAAGCAATACAGATAAAAACGCGGCGAAGGCCAGCGGTACCAATACATCGGCCAGTTGCGCAAACACATAAACCAACAAAATTAACCCGAATAATATTACAGTGGTTTTTAGGTAGAAAGGGTATTCTTTAGCTGCCATGATTTATAAAGTTAACAGACAAATAACATTATAGCCGCATTTGTTTTAAATTAAACGATGGCTTTTGTGCCGGCAGGCAGCATAAAACAAAGCTCGGTACCTGCGCCTAAATTGCTTTTGGCCCAGATCTTCCCCTTTTGGTTTTCTATCAGGTCCTTACAAAATAACAGGCCCATGCCGGTGCCGCTCTCGTTTTCGGTACCAATAGCGCTTGTTACCTGGCTTTTAAACAGGGTGTTTAGGTACTCGGTAGTCATACCCACGCCGTAATCTTTTAAGCAGAACGCAACACCTTCATCACCTTCAAGCCATGCCGAGATCTCGATAACACCATCGCGTTTAGAAAATTTAATGGCATTAGTTAAAAAGTTATGTATAACAATGCGCACCGAATTTGGGTCTGCAAAGGCTATTGCATCGGCAGCTATGTTTATTTGGGTAGTGATGTTTTTTTGTTTCAGCTTATCGTCCAGGTGCGCCAGTTCGCGGTTTACAATATCAGTAAGGGCAAAATTGGTGGTCTTGTTTTCTGCCAGGTCTACCTGGCTGTTTATCCAAAACAGTAGGGTATCCAAAAAATCAGACGTATGTTCCAGGGTATTAAACACCTTAGGTGCCATGGCGGTAAATTCCTCGGTGGTTATGCTGGTATCTATCATCAGGTTAAATAACCCCCGCAGCGTGCTTATAGGTGCCCGCAGATCGTGCGCTAAAACACCTATCAGGCGGTCCTTTAATATGTTTAGTTCGTTAAGCTTTGTGGCCTGGGTGTTAAGGTCGGCTTGCTGGGCTGCCAACAGGGCGTTAATGCGCTGTTGCTTGCTTTTGGCAACATAATAACCCACGGCTATTATAGCCAAAATAATAATAACCGTTGCCGATATCAGGTTCTCGTTATGTTGGTTGTCTATTTTTTCCTGGTACAGTTTTTCTTTTTTATGTTGCTTTTCTGTAAGGTCCCTTTGCTTTTTGGCGAAATCGAGCTCAAGGTTATAGAGCATTATTTTGTGTACGGTCTCGTTATGCTTTAAATCGGTCTTTAAAGCCGCGTATAATTCATGCTGATGGTAGGCTTCTTCAAAACGTTTTAAGCCTGCCAGCGCCTTGCTAAGCTCTAAAGCCGCATCAGTTTTAATAGACAGGCTGTTAAGTTTAGTGCCGGTGGCTTGTGCCACGATGGCATGATCATAAGCTTGCTGATATTTGTGCTCCAGATTATAAACCATAGCTAAACCAATATTAGCGTTGGCTCTGTTAAACAGCATCTTATTTTTAGCGGCGCTGTTATAAGATAGGTTAAGGTAAAATATGGCCGAATCGGTATGGTTTGTGTAATAGTTATAAAGGCCGAGGTCATAATACACCAGGCTTATACCGTCGGTATCGCCAAGTTTATGAAAAATAAAAGATGCTTTGCGTAGATAAGCAATAGCGTCAGGCAGATTGCGTTGGGCCAGCAGCGTTTCGCCAATGTTTTGGCAGGCAGTACTTATGCCTTGTTGGTCTGCGCGTTTTTTCCAAATGGCAAGGGCATGATTATAATAATTTAACGCTTTTGGGTATAATTCTAACCGCTGCATAATAACCCCTATGTTGCTGTATTTATTAGCTGCGGATAGCTCATCCTTGCGTTTGATATCAATAAAGAGCGATTTAAAATAACAGTCCAACGCTTTAGAGTAGTCGCCTTTATTATCATAGGTTATGCCCATAAGGTTATAGCATTCGGCTTCGTCTTCTTCGTTAGCTATTTTAAGGCTCAAGGCAAGCGATTTATTGTAAAGGCCTATGGCAGCATTATAATTACCTAAATAGTCTTGTATATAACCTAATCCCTGGTAGCTGGTGCTTATGCCATGCATGTTGTTAACCTGTTGATATAACAGCAATGCAGCATTGTAATTTTGTGCCGACGTTACATAATCGCCATGAAAGGTATTAACGTCGGCCAGGTGGGTAAGGCCATCGGCTACGCCTTTTTTGTAGTTTATTTGTTTGGATAATTTTATTTCGATTTTGCCGTAATACAAGGCACTATCAGGGTATGATGCAAAGTAATCATGGGCTAACTTATCAATACGACTTATGGTAAGGGTGTCGGACTTTGTCGAACTTTTTAAAGATGCAGCGACTAATTTCTTAAGGCTGTCAGTAGGCGGGTTTTGCTGTTTGGCAAACACGTTTAACACAGCCAGGTTGAAAATTAGAAGTATAGCGAAATAAGGTTTCAATATAAAATTAGTCAATAGTTAATAAAAAATAAAAGTATAACTTATTATTTAAAAATATCGACAATAATAAATATGAAAATATCCCTTAAATGAATGGCCCTTAGCCAGATTTGATTGATATTATTCTACCTTATATTTATACACGGTCCGGCCTAATTTACCATCACCGTCAATTCCCTCAATTACTACCCGATAGTTTCCACGTTCGCCATTAAAATACTCAAATGATGATTTTCCTTTAGTATCGGTAACCACATTTGGGTTCCAGTATATGGTTTTGCGCTGCGCGGATAATTGATACGTGTTGGTTGAATTGTATTTAGGCGAGTAAAATGTGCGGGACTTATAAAAGCCGTTAAATACGTAAGTTATCAGGCCATCAACTGTTATTCTTGATAGGTCCATTTTACGTGCGCCGCGCAGTAAAGTTATTACTAAAGCACCGTTAGGGATGTTTGATCCGTATATGGATAGATAGCCGCCACTGGTTAAAACTTCTATACTATAAACATCAT
This sequence comes from Mucilaginibacter sp., assembly GCA_014376655.1. Taxonomy (GTDB): domain Bacteria; phylum Bacteroidota; class Bacteroidia; order Sphingobacteriales; family Sphingobacteriaceae; genus Mucilaginibacter. The sequence goes on from JACMRC010000292.1 coordinate 3,717, forward strand.
CTACTGCTATGCTCTCTAACACGGAAGCATCTTGAATCATACCTTCAACTATTACAAGCATTGGTCTGGCTCCTCCAAACTTGGCCACATCCCGCAAGTTATAAGGGATTTTGCCGCGCCAGGTAAGCCCCGGGATTTTATTGGGCAACACATCAGACAGCATGCCGCCAATAGCGAGGAATTTTTCACCTAATATTACTTGGTCTGCATGGCCGGGGCCATTTAAGTTAGATGACGCGTTTATGTTGTCAGAGAATTTGGGATTAAAATACTCGTTCCTTTTGCCGTTTATTTTAACCTCCTTTAACTGGATAGCTTTATTTGCCGAATCAAGTCTTATTGCCTTTTGCCCGGCAACGTAAATTTGTTGCATCACGTTCTTTACCAGTTCTGGTACATTTTCTATAGCATAAGTATCGGGGTCGGTGTTTTTTGCTACGTCGGGAAAGCGGTTTTCAAGCATCTTAATCTTTACATTTTTACCACCACTTAGTTTTTTTGCATTTATGATGATCTTGGTACTATCGGGCAAGTCTACATTATTGAAGGTGAAATTACCGTTTGCGTCAGTCAGGGTGTCGCTAACAAAAAAATCTTTCGGCGAGCTTAATTGTATTTTGCCATTAGGCACCGCTTTGTTACCGGGTGTGGTAACAGTACCTGATAAGCTTAAAGCTGTTTCCGGCCGATAGGTTATTTTAGGCCTGGCACCAGCTAAGATGATTTTCCACTCGAACCGGCGATAGCCCTGGGTTAACATCAGCATATCCAGGTCGGTACTAACAGTTTCACCTTTGTTAGTAAAATAGTAATTAGGGTTTTCTATATAGCCTTTCAGTTCTGATGTTAATAACAGATCGGTTAAAATACTGCTTTCAAAAGCTTCGTCAACCGGTACTTTATCCTCATCAGTAACAGCTACCGAGAAACTGCCGGTAACAGCAGCGGTATCTGTTTTTTTAGCTTGCAGATCAATTTTAATTTTTTCGCCAGCCGTATAACTTTGTTTGGTAGTGTTTAATATCAGCATTAACTGATCTGTATTTTGTAAAAATACCAAACGCTCATTAAGCGGCTCGCCGGTTTGGCTAAACAAGGTAAATTGTGCTATGCCGGTAGGGAAACGATTTTTAGCAATTGTTGCCGTAAATACCGGCCCGGCCAGCTTAGCAGTTGTGGTATAATAAACCTTGCCGCCCGATTGCCCAATTAAATAAAACGAGGTGTTTTGCAGCTTTTTATAAAGCACATCATTAACCGAAATTTTTAGGTGAATATTATCATCGCTGGTGCTGTTTATCGTTAATACAAAGCCTTCGTCTTTTGCAGTTGGTATAGCAACGGTAAAAGTGCTGCCGTCATTGCTGGTAATTTTAGCTTTGTAGCTTTTGCCTGCCTGCGGCGTAAGCGCGAAAACACCCATGCCCGCGTGTTGAGTGGTAAACGATGCCACTTCGGTGTTGTCGCCATCAATTATAACACCTTGTACAGCTGTGCCTAAACCCGATGGGCCAACGGCTTTTATGGCTACTTTGCTACGCAAGCCGTTAACTAAGTATCCGCCTTCCGGAAAAAATTGGATGTCCGGAGTTTGTGTTGTGGTTGATTGCTTACTGCTTGTTAAAGTATTTGCCTTACCTACAGGTTGCAACGCCTTTGGAGCCATAGACCCAATGCTTATTTTCTGATCAAAAAAGCTTGTACTATCATTACGCATCCAGTTAGTATAGGCCCTTATACGGTAGGTGCTGCTTTTATAAGTATTAGGCAATACAAATTCGCCCCAGCTAATGCCTGGATTTAATTGCAGGTTAAGCCTTTTTATTATGATAGCTTTATCATCAATCAATTCGGCATATAGTACTTTGCTTATTTCTGACGACGTATGCTCGCCGCCAGCCACCGCGTAGGCCTTGAACCAAATAGTATCGCCGGGGCTATACCATGATCTGTCTAAATGCAAGTGTACTTTTTCTGCCGGTTTGCCACCGGTATATAGTTGTAATGAGGTTACGGTGCGGCTTAAAACCGCACTATCAGTTTGTGCAAATGCTATTGTGCCAAGTGAAAGAAAAATTAAAAAGAGGAATAATTTTTTCAAAGCGAAAGTATTTAGGTGTGAAAAAGTTTAGGCTTTAAATATCCGATTTTTTGGTGATAAGTTAAAGGTTTTGCACTGTTTAATCAGAAATAAAAAAAGAGGTTGTTTAGGGGCCGCTTTATTATCTATGTCTTTCTAATTTAGACGTGCTCCAGTTCGCGGGCTATGTTTAAATCGTAAGTGGTTTGTAAACCTATCCAATATTCAGCACTTATATTTAACATCTTTTCTAACCTTACCGCCATGCGCGCATTTATATGGCGCTTGCCTTTAAATAGCTCGCTTAAATTACCGGGTAATAGCCCAAGGCTTTTGGCAAACTCTGTCTTTTTTAATCCCCGCTCTTCAACTTCTTCTAATAAAAACTCACCGGGGTGAAAAGCTATTGGGGTTCTTAATGACGTTCCGTTCTGGTTTAAAACTTTTGCCATAATACTTTATGGTTAATTTCTAAATTAGTAATATTGATAATCTAATATAGAATAAGTTTAGAAATTATGCCTATACCAATGATCACAATAAAGTATACAAAATAGGATATATGAAATAAGGGGCGAAAGGGTAATGCTGGATATGGACCTGGCAGCCCTTTATGAAGTAGAGACACGTGTATTAAACCAAGCTGTAAAGCGTAATATCAAACGATTTCCGGATGTTATGCAAAGCTTTGCATAACATCTGTTATGAAAAGAAATGGATTATGTAAAGACGTATTGCTATTTATTTAATTGTCAGGGACTTGATTCTTCGCCTTGCGTTATTTCTTTACATAATCATACGCGATATTTTTGTTAGTGGGCGATGTTGCCCCTAACAAAAATATTGTATCAATGAACCACAAACCAAAGAAATTAGAAGACCTGATAAACGAGATTAAGGCTTACTTTAAGGATGATCGTAGAGTTGCAGATAATACGATTTGCAGATATCATACATATTGGCGAAAGTTTGAGAAGTACCTGTTTACGCATCAGATTGAACGTGTAGATGCTACAGTTTGTAAAGATTATTTGACTCATTTACTTGCAGATAAAGATCTCAAAAAGCTGACAGCTTATGAAAAGATGCCCTTGTTGGTAGTCAACGATCTTATTGAATTTCAAGAAACAGGAGCGGTTTTAAGAATAAAGGATACACCAATTGCTTTAGCCGGCCCCGTAGGTAAGTTCATGGCAGAATATATCGTTGACCGATGCTCTCAAAGGTATTCCCAACAGACGCTCTATATGTACAGGTTATACCTATCTAATTTCCTGAATTATTTACTAAAGAACAATATCCGGTCGATAAAGGATATAAATGAACTGCACCTCTTAATGTATTTCAAAAACTTCAAACCACAAAAGCAGGCAACGGCAAGCAGGACCATAATTGTTATCAGGGGCTTTTTTAACTTCTTATATAAACAGCAAATCCTTGATACCGATTATTCCAGGATCATTCCCAAAAACGGTTATAAGCGACAGGCAAAGCTACCTTCTACCTATGCGACAGATGAAATCGCCAAACTGATCGATTCCATCGATAGGGCATCGGCCACAGGCAAACGCAATTATGCGATCATATTATTGGCGGCAAAATTAGGCTTGAGGGCTTCCGATATAGCTAATCTCAAATTCAGTAATATTGATTGGACGCAAAGCGCGATTAAGTTGGCACAGTATAAAACAGGCAGGGCACTGGAATTACCCCTGTTACCGGAGGTCGGTAATGCAATAATTGATTACTTGCGATATGGCAGGCCAAAATCAAATAGCCCATATGTTTTTCTCCTGGCTGTTGCGCCATATAAAGAACTGGAGCCCACTTCAATCTATACGATAGTAAAACAAGCTTTTTCAAATACGGATATAAATACATTACATAAAAAACGGGGGCCTCATGCACTTAGACATAGTTTGGCCGGGCGCCTGCTTGAAAATAAAACTACGCTGCCAGTTATTTCAGAAGTTTTGGGGCATGAAAACACTGAAACAACCCGATATTACTTACGTGTTGATCTGCAATCACTCCGTCATTGCGTATTAGATGTTCCTACGGTGCCCATATCGTTTTATACTCAGAAAGGAGGATACTTTTATGCCTAAAATAAACTACTGGGGCATTTATGCCGATCATATCGAACAGTTTGTATCCTTTAAAAGAAGTCTTGGCTATAAGTATTTAGAGGAAGAAAAGTTGTTCGCCAAATTCGACCGGTTTACCA
>JACMRC010000293.1 GCA_014376655.1 Mucilaginibacter sp.
GTTATCTGTTGACGGGTGGCCATCGCTAACAGTTATTGTTCGGTAACTATATAACTTCTCGTGTGCCGAGTTTGCAGGTAATTGTACAGCAATAATATAAGTTCCGGCTTCCTGGTAATCTAACAGGTAAGTAGTATAGCCCGGATGTGCTTTAAAATATTCGACCAGTGTATTCTCATCCTTCACCACATCTATTTGCGTCGATTTTAACAATGCAAAATTGGCGTAAGCTTTAGTAGTACTGCTGCCAATATATGCAGACGCTGATATGGTGATGACCAATGGCCCATGTGATGGATCTGCTATCTTGCATGATGCTATCATGCAAATAACCAATATTAATAAAGTTAAACGCTTTGTCATAGCGATAAATTTAATAATAATTTAACTAAACAATTGGCTATTAACTCTTTATTTCTGATAGCTACCGAACAGCTGCACCAGTTTGTTTGGGTAGTCGGATATCAGTCCATCAACTTTCATGTCGGCCAGCGTTTTCATAGCCGTTTCGTCATTAACCGTCCAGGGGATAACCAGCACATTGCTTTTATGGGCAGCGGTAACCATATCCGCAGTAACAATTTTTTGCTCAGGGCTGATGATGGTTGGCGTAAAGCCTAATTGTTTGATAGCGCTGTCATAATTGCCAAGCGATATTAAATAGGCTGTTTTTACCTGCGGCATTTGCTGGTGTAAAACCTGCAAAGTACGTGGGTCGAACGATTGGATAATCACTCTATCGGTAATGTGTTTTTGAGTGATGACCGCCATCAGTGTTTTTACAAACTCGGCAGGTGCAGGGTTTTCAATACCGTCATCGGCTATTTTGCTTTTAGTTTCGATGTTATAATAAATTGGTTTGAGGCGATTTGCCTTAACGTAATTTTCTACGCTGTCTATCAAATCGGCCAACAGCGGCTTGTAAGTTTTAATCTTTTGCTGCTGCGGGAAAGCCGGGTAAGGCTTCACGCCCTCGATAAACTGCCTGATCTCATCGTACTTCATTTTATAAAGTACGTATTGTTTTTCTTCGGCTTTGGTTAGGTTGGTGCCATCGGGTTTTTGCATAATGGCTGCTGTCATCACACCATCGTGCGATACCACCACGTTGCCATCCGCAGTGATATGGGTATCCAGTTCTAATGTGCGGACACTCAATCTCAAACCATTCAGCATTGCTGGTATGGTGTTCTCAGGCATTAAACCCCGTCCACCGCGGTGTGCTTCGGTATCAAAACCTTGTTGGGCATTGGCTTCTAAAAAGCAACTGCCGGTTATTAAAAGCGATAATAAGTATTTCATAAAATAGATAGTATTATTGATATGCCACCCACCTGACAGCATTACGCAAAAGGGTTTGATAAGGAACAATATTGTGCGATGCTTCATCATGTCCCAAAGCAATACAAACTATACGCGCCGTTTCATTTTTTACCACAAAAACCGACGGGTAAACTATATCCGAACCGGTAACCTGGTTACTGGCCAATACCTCGATACCCGGGCCGAAGATATCGGCCACGTAATGATAACGCTCGTCTTTAAGCGTAAATTTTGCGTCGACCCCTTTTGTTACGGGGTGGTTTTTGCTTGCAATTTCTTCCTCGAAACTGCCATATTTATCGTGCGACCGCGCGCCGCCGCTTACCAATAATTGGTTGTATTTGGGCCAGTCGAGCCAATTATACCAAAGCGCGGGGTGCCCTAATATCAGGCCTTTGCCGTCAGCAGCAAAATCAAGTATCGCTTTGCGATTAGTGACATTGATGTTTTGGTTGGTTGCCAAATAAAGTACATCAGCGTTAGCTAAATAAATACCAATCGAATCCGTATTGTTAGTATAAGTTACCGTACATAAACCATCGCGGCTAAGCGTGGCAGCATCGGCATGCCGGTAACATTTATCAAAATCGTGCGATGTGCCGCCACCAACAATTAACACACGGATGCTTTTGCCATAACTGTAGCCACAGCATACGCAGGCCAGTAAAAAACAAAAAATACGGATCTTCATTTGGATATTGCGGCAGGTTAAAACCGCGCAACTAATATAAAGTATCTAACATTAAATACAGATTAACTTTTTTAAAGACTGTTAATCGCTATTTTTACACTAATGAATCAGCAAATTACTTTAGACACAATTATCCAGGCGCATAACCGTATTCGCCCATACGTACACCGCACCCCGGTGCTAACCAATCAAACTATTAATGACCTGGTGGGTGCTTCGATTTTCTTTAAATGCGAGAATTTCCAGAAGATAGGTGCCTTTAAAGCACGTGGTGGCGTTAACGCGGTACTACAGGTTGTGGCTAATAAGGAGGGTAAGGCAATAACTACGCATTCATCGGGCAACCATGCACAGGCAGTAGCTTTTGCTGCGCGATTAATGGGCTTGCCGGCTTACATAGTAATGCCAAGCAACGCCCCGCAGGTAAAAAAAGATGCTGTTAAAGGCTACGGAGCCGAAGTGATTGAATGTGAACCCAACCTTGCCGCCCGCGAGCAAGGAGTAGAAGAAGTGATAGCCCGCACCGGCGCTGTATTGGTGCATCCGTTTGATAACGACCGTGTAATTGCGGGCCAAGCCACAGCATCAAAAGAATTAATAGAAGATTACGGGCAGGACCATCCATTCGATACCATATTTGCCCCGGTTGGCGGTGGTGGTATGCTAAGTGGTACTGCCTTAGCGGTTCATTACTTATCGCCCCAAACCAAAGTTATTGGCTGCGAGCCGGAGGGTGCAGCCGATGCGATACTGTCTTTTAAATCGGGTAAGGTGGAGAAAGCGCCTTATATCAAATCAGTAGCCGATGGGTTACTGACCAACCTGAGCGAACGCACGCTTGCTATTATCAGGGAGCATGTAAGCGATATTTTAACCGTTACAGACGAAGAGATAATAGCCGCCATGAAACTGGTTTGGGAGCGCATGAAGATCGTCATAGAGCCATCAAGCGCGGTTGCTTTAGCGGTTGTCATCAAAAACAAAAGCAAGTTCATCGGCCAAAAGATAGGGGTGATAATTACTGGCGGTAATGTGGATATGGGTAAGCTGCCGTTTTAAAACCTCACCCTGCCCTCTCCAAAGGAGAGGGTTCTAAAAAGCAAGTTATGAAAGATATCAAGAAGATCTATGTAGAGGGTGCCGCGGCGCCGGGCGGGCATTATACCCCGGGCGTGGTTTATAATGGCATGTTGTTTATATCGGGGCAGTTGCCTATCAGTGCGGACGGCACGCATACCTATACCGAGCCGTTCGAGATCCAGGCAAGGATAGCTTTAAGCAACCTGTTAGCGGTGCTAAATGCGGCGGGCGGCAGTCCTGCCGACCTGCTTAAAGTAACCGTATACATTGTAGGCGGCGAGTACTGGAAAGCGTTTAACCAAATCTACATGGAAATGATGGGCGATAATAAACCCGCCCGCGCCATAGTGCCAGTGCCCGAATTGCATTACGGGTATTTGGTGGAGATTGAGGCTACGGCGGCGGTGTAGTTAAGAATTTGACATACCAATTAAACAACACCTAACTTTAAATACAGATATTTGGGACAAGAAATCCTTGCCCATGAATACTCCTTTTACTGAACAAGAAATACAACAACTACGTGCCCAAACCAAAGGTACGGCCCAACGCATCCATTTTAACAATGCAGGGACATCTTTACCGCCTGATGTGGTAGTTGATACCGTAATAGATTATTTAAAGGAAGAAGCCCTTTTCGGCGGCTACGAAACCGAGGCCAAATACAAGGATCAGTTAGAGAATACCTA
>JACMRC010000294.1 GCA_014376655.1 Mucilaginibacter sp.
AATTCTCTCAAGTAAAGAAATAAGAGAATCGCTCTAACAACAAAAAAGCCTTGCTAATTATAATTAGCAAGGCTTTTTTGTTGTTAGAGCGATTCTCTTATTTCTTTACTTGAGAGAATTTATAATACGATGATGTTTTATAAGTTTCGCCCGGTTTTAAAGTTGTTGTAGGGAATGATGGCTGATTTGGTGAATCAGGGAAGTGTTGAGTTTCCATAGCAAACGCTGTTCTGAAATCGTCTTTGCTGCCACCTTTAAAAGTATTTTTACTTTGCATAAAGTTACCACTGTAAAATTGTAAGCCTGGCTCCTGGGTGTATATGTCCATTACTATACCGCTTTTATCGCCTGTAACAGTAGCAGCGTGGTTAAATTTACCGGCACCTGTGCTTTTAAGCACATAGTTATGGTCATAGCCCGTACCGTTTTTAAGCTGCTCATTTTTTGCATTGATACGTGCGCCAATAGTAGTTGCTTTATTAAAATCAAACGGTGTACCTGCAACCGGGTCTAATTTTCCTGTCGGGATCAAGGTAGAATCAACCGGGGTATATTTATCAGCATTGATTTGTACAACATGGTTAAGAATGGTACCACTACCCTCGCCATTTAAATTAAAGAAAGCGTGGTTAGTTAAGTTCATCACGGTAGTTTTATCAGTAGTAGCTTCGTAATCCATGCGCAGCTCATTATCGTCATTTAGGGTATAAGTAACCTTAATTTTTGCATTACCCGGGAAACCGCCTTCCATATCTTTAGATAGATAACTTAGCTCCAATGCATTGTCGCCTTTTTGCACGGCATCAAATACCACATATTGGAAGCCCGCTTTACCGCCATGTAGCGTGTTAGGGCCATTATTAATGGTTAAGGTAACCTGTTTACCATCTAACATAAATTTGCCTTTAGCAATGCGGTTTCCGTAACGGCCTATGGTTGCGCCAAAATATGGCTCGGTAGATTTTTTATATTCTGCAGCAGTTTTAAAGCCTACTACTACATCTGTTAACGTATCTTTTTTACCCGGCACAAACAAGCTTACCAAACGCCCCCCGTAGTTAGTAAAGATCGCCTTTAAGCCATTTTTATTTTTCAACACATAGAAGGATGTATTTTTAAGACTTGTATCGCCTGCAGCAACAGAATTAGTTTTAACGCTATCTGTAGTGGTTGTTGATGATGAGTGACAAGCTGCGAATAAAAGCAACGCAGGCAGCACGCCTGTGATAAATTTTAGTTTCATGTTGTTAATTTAAGTTATTGGTAATTGGTTATCTTTTTACTTGTTTTTTAAGCCATTCGGTTAGGTCCTTAGCAGCAATATCGTTTTGGTAGATTGCCGGCAGCCTACCGTTTACATATTCATTGTACAGCCATGGGTCGCCAACTGCAAATACTATACCCTTGCCATATTTGGCAATTGCAGCAATTACCGCCGAACCATCCGCCGATTTAATAACAGGTTTAGCATCAGGGCTATTTAAGCTGATGCTGCTTACATCCTTTAAAAACACTTTGGGGTTTGATTTAAAAACCGCGTTATCAACCCATGATGCTTCACCGTCTTTAAAATGCTTGTCATCAATTACGTGGTTAGGCAGGTCATTATTAAAGTGCAGGCCAAATTTTGCGGCAAGTGTATTAAAGTGCGGCAGCTCAACATTGGTGCTATCATTAGCCATTAATACCAAAACACCACCGGACCTTACCCAAAGGGCTATTTGCGTTGCGTCGTTTTCCTGGATATAATTAGGATTCGGGGTTTCTTTCTTGGTGTCAGGATCAACTATTATGTAAACACTGCTCTTGTTTAGCTTAGCAAGTGTTGGTGCTTCTGCTAAAGTATCAAGTGTAAAGCCAATGTCTTTAAACCATCCACCCCATTTACTAAAACCGCTATCTTTTTCATCTGTCCATAAATAGTGAAAGCGTTCTGTACCTGTTTTAGTTTTATGTGTTTCATGATTAAAATAGTAATCAAGCGTTACAGTTTGCGCAAAACTATTAGGCGCAGCTTTTAACACGATAATAAATGCACAAAAAAGAAATTTATTCATAATAAACTGGTCGGTTATTATAAGGCGGCTTATAAACTGGCATAGCGCCAATGGCGCTATGCAGTAAAGGTAATTAAAAAAGGTATAAAAGTTATTTCATTAATCTAATTCAACCGGTTTCATTTTTTTTGTCAGGAAATGCATTATAACCCAGGCCAAAAGGTATGCACTACCACAAACAAAGAACATAATGTAATAGGCAATTTCTATTTTGCCTATACCCCCATTCTCTACCGGGCCATAATAGGTAAAAAGTTTCTTTTGTACTAAAAAGGATAATAACACTCCCCCTATTGATCCAAACATCCCGCCTATACCTGTAACCGAACCGATAGAACTTTTTGGAAACATATCAGACACAGTGGTGAAAATATTAGCGCTCCATGCCTGGTGCGCCGACGCAGCTATACCTATAACAAAAACTGCCAGCCACATATTTATTCCACCTAATATCTGTACAAATATTATAGGTATAACAAATAAGGCATATATAAACATTGATGTTTTACGTGCCCTGAAAACCGACCAATTCTTTTTGATAAGGTTCATTGGTAACCAACCGCCATAAACACTGCCAAAAGTAGCTATACTGTAAACCAACGCAACCGGCAGGGCAATAGCAGTACCTTTTAAACCGTACTGACGTTGTAAAAAATCGGGTAACCAAAATAGATAGAACCACCATATCGGATCGGTTAAAAACTTACCGATAACAAATGCCCAGGTTTGTTTATACTTAAGCAGTTTGCCCCATGATATTCTTTTTTGCTCAACAACCGGGACATCATCCACTATCTCGTCATCGCTATTAATGTAATCTAATTCTTCTTTAGTTACATATTTATGTTTTGATGGGGTTTGATAAAACAAATACCAAAAAACAAGCCAGA
>JACMRC010000031.1 GCA_014376655.1 Mucilaginibacter sp.
ACTAGTTAGCTTGTTAGAGAAACTAACAAATTTTTTAGATGGTGCGGTAGGTGAAGACGTCAATATTTTTTCAACCTTTTTTAGCACATCTTCATTGGTTTCCTTTATCAAAAAGGAAATTAAATTAAGCTTTTTTGACTCCGTATAAATCATCTTGAAATAATTAGCTATACAAATATAATAGTATTAATTTTTAGATACTACTTTTTCAATGTCTGTTCAAACAGTTTATAAATCCGCTTATACTCATCAGTCCAACTGCTCGGCTGTACAAAGCCATGATCTTCTACCGGGTATGATGCCAGTTCCCAATTCTCTTTATGCAATTCTATCAGTTTCTGACTTAGGCGGATGATGTCCTGGTAGTTTACATTCACATCAACCATGCCGTGCAGCATTAGCAAGTTACCTTTTAGGCCGTCGGCAAAGTAAATTGGCGAGCTTGCACGATAGGCCTTCTCATCATTATAAGGCTCGTTCAAAATATTGTCGGTATAGCCATGGTTATAATGTGCCCAATCCGTTACCGAACGGATAGCGCCGCCTGCGGTAAAGGTTTCGGGCGCTGTAAACAGGGCCATCAATGTTATAAACCCCCCGTACGATCCACCATATAGACCCACATGTTTAGGATTAACACCATACTTCTCAACCAGCATTTTTACGCCGTCCACCTGGTCGGTTAGGTCCTTACCGCCCATGTGGCGATAGATAGCGGTACGCCAATCGCGCCCATAACCCGCGCTTCCCGAGTAGTCGACATCCAATACTGTATAGCCATTATCGGCCAGCATATTGTTAAACATATACTCGCGGAAATAGCTGCTGCTCCAGCCATAAGTTACATTTTGCAGGTAGCCCGCGCCATGCACAAATACCACGGCAGGCTTAGCCGGATCTTGCTTTGCAGGCAGGTACAAATGTGCATACACATCGCTGCCATAACGGTTTTTGAAAGTTACCAGCTGCGGGTCCTTCCAAGGGTATGATTTAAACTCTTCCGTTGTTGAATTGGTAACCTGCACCGCCGCCGCGCCTGCCTTATTAGCTTGCACATATAATTCGCCCGGTTTATTGGCATACGAATAATTGATAGCCAGCCATTTCTCATCAGGTGATAGCGCAACCACATTGCCGCCTTTCATCGAAGTTAGCTTAATCGGAACGCCACCGGTAACCGGTAGTTTGTAAAAATGCGTGATGCCTGGATGCTCGATATTAGCAGTAAAGTAAAACGTCTTTTTATCGTTTGATAATTGCAGGGTCTGCACTTCCCAATTACCGTTGGTTAATTGCTTTTTGGTGCCGTCGGTTACATCCGTTACATAGATATGTGCATAACCGCTGGCCTCGCTCTCGTAGTAAAAATGTGTATTATCCAGCCAGCCTAAATTGCGCGACCCTGCGCCGCCAACCCAGGCATCGTTATGCTCACGGTCAAGGATAGTTAAAGCGCCCGTTGTTGGGTCAAGCTTCATTATCCAGCGGTCCTTATTGTCCTGTGCGCTTATCACAACAACGGCATATTTGCCATCCTCATTCCAATAGACTGATCGCATAAGTACTTTCCTATCCTCATTCAGCTTCGTGCGGCGCTCCAGTTCTTTAGGATAATCTTTGAAATAAGCAGGGATATCCTTTATGCCTGGGATAGTGCTTGTATTAACCTTATAAACAGTATCGCGCTGCGTATCAAACACAAACGACTCATAAACATCCTGCGCTACACCAACTTTGGTGCGGTTAGGGATATCCTCTGTAAAACCAGATGCGGTTACATAATTAGGTACAATAGTAGTCTTAGCATCCGTCGCAGGTTTTATCAAAGTATAAGTTACAAAGCGGCCATCCGGACTTAAAGTAACACCTGCAACCTGTTGGTCGCCTACAGCTATATCTTTTAACCGCTTTACTTCAAAATCCTTGCGGGCAGCCGAATCAAGTTTGCGGTCCTTATCTTTTACTTTAATGATATCAAATAACTCCAATTGCTCGGCCCTTAGCCATCGGTCCTGCACATTGCCGGTTGATTGCACACGTGCATTGGTTGCAGCAACCTGTCCGCCACCTCCGCCACGTCTTCCGGCTGGTGGGCCTGCAATAACTGCAGGTGCAACACCCGCCGCTGCGTGGGTAAAGTTGGTTAATTGCACCAACTCGCCGCCATTTAATTTAAGCGAATACAAGTTATCGCCATGCGTAAACAACACTTTGCTTTCGTCGCCGCTAAAAGTTGCGCCGCCTTCAATTTCGACTGTATTGGTTAGTTGCTGTGTTTTATTAGTCTTGATGTCGGTTATATAGATATCGCCGTTCTTGCCATACAATATGGCGGTATGCTTTTTATTCCAGGTAGTCCGCTCAGGCGTGATATTACGCTGATCAGCTATGCTCACTTTCTCGGGTTTTGTGTTAGCTGGCGTTATGGTATACAGTTCGTCGCGATCTGCGCCGGTAGGGTTCCAGTTAAAATAGATGTTCTTACCATCATTACTCCAGCAGATAGCCGATGGGGCAACCCCCATCCATTTTGGGTCGCGCATTATCTTTTCGACAGTAAGGGTTTCCAGTTTTTGAGCGAATGTGACTGAACAAACAGGCATCAGCAATAGCGTAAAAAGTACTTTCATTGTGCGGGGAATAGTTTAGTGCAATTTAAGAGTTTGTTGTGAATTTATGGTATAGGTATCCCTCTCGTAACTTTTTAAATATTAATTTACATCCCAACTGTTTTACCCCTACCTTTGCGGCTGAAAATTATACTGCATTATAATGAATTTCAGAACCGAACATGATACCATGGGCGAGGTACAGGTACCTGCCGACAAATACTGGGGGGCGCAAACAGAAAGATCGCGCAATAATTTTAAAATAGGCCCCGAGGCTTCTATGCCAAAAGAGATCATTGCCGCTTTTGCTTATTTGAAAAAAGCTGCCGCATTTACCAATACCGATCTTGGTGTTTTACCTGCCGACAAACGCGACCAGATAGCCGCCGTTTGCGATGAAATTTTGGCCGGTGGTTTAGCTGCGGAGTTCCCGTTGGTGATCTGGCAAACCGGCTCTGGCACGCAATCAAATATGAACGTTAACGAGGTTTTAGCCAACCGCGCACACGTTTTAGCCGGTAATAAACTTGGCGAGGGCAAAACCTTTATCCACCCTAATGATGATGTAAATAAATCGCAATCATCAAACGATACTTATCCTACCGCAATGCACATTGCTGCCTATAAAATGGTGATAGATGTAACTATCCCGGGGATTGAAAAACTGCGCGATACGCTGCAAGCAAAAGTTGAAGCGTTTAAATCGGTGGTTAAAATTGGACGTACCCACTTGATGGATGCTACGCCATTAACTTTAGGACAAGAGTTTTCGGGCTATGTATCGCAATTAAATCATGGTTTAAAGGCGTTACGCAATACGTTGGATCACCTATCTGAATTAGCTTTAGGTGGTACAGCGGTTGGTACCGGCATCAATACCCCAAAAGGTTATGATGTTAAGGTTGCTGAATACATTGCCAAATTTACCGGCCTGCCATTTATCACTGCCGAAAATAAGTTCGAGGCGCTTGCCGCGCACGATGCTATTGTGGAGACTCATGGCGCTTTAAAGCAAATTGCGGTTTCATTAATGA
>JACMRC010000295.1 GCA_014376655.1 Mucilaginibacter sp.
CAGTTTCGGCTGATCTTTCTTTAATTCGTTAATGGCTTTTTTGCGCCAAATGATATCAATTCCTAACGACATGAAGTGATTCAGGAAATCATAGGTTTTAGATATATTATTAAACATATCGGCCACCTGCTCTTTTTTGGTGCCCTGCTCCTGGCTGTACGGAATTACGGTTTTGCTCATAGTATTGGGCAGCAAAGATAGGGATTTAGAGATTAGTGATTGGAGGTTAGAGATTAGTTTTTTATGGGGGCGATAACTAATCTCTGATCACTTCGCCGTTAGGCGAGCTCTTTTACCATCCAAATAGTACACGCAAAATGGCCTGAGCTACCCAAAGCACCATCCAAGGGTTTAAAGCCTGCTTTTTCATACATACTTACTGCTTTAGCCAATTGCGGGAAAGACTCCAGGTATAAATGTGTATAGCCTAATTCAGTTGCTGCGTCATAACATTTATCCATCAGCATTTTGCCAATACCTTTACCACGGGTTGCTGCTGTAAGGTATAATTTCACCAGTTCGGCGTAGCCGGTTGGTAAGCCCGGGGTTGGGTAAACGCCGCAACCGCCAATTAAAACACCGTCTTCTTCGGCTACAACATAGTAGCTGTTGGGCGCGTCGGCAAAGAGTTGGTATAAACGGTCGGTATCCGGGTCAGAATATACGGTACCCACCTTCGGCACGTCAAATTCAACTAACGATTCACGGATTATCCGCGCCAGCTCAACATTATCTTCGGGTTTAATATTTCTTATAGTAATTGCCATTCTACTGTATTT
Organism: Mucilaginibacter sp.; assembly: GCA_014376655.1. Classification (GTDB taxonomy): domain Bacteria; phylum Bacteroidota; class Bacteroidia; order Sphingobacteriales; family Sphingobacteriaceae; genus Mucilaginibacter. Next base: position 780 of record JACMRC010000295.1, read on the forward strand.
AGTTTAGTCTTTCTGTTCATTAGCTGCCATAATAACTTTGGCACGTTGGTAAAAGCTTTGTATTTCCATTTGTTGTTCAACTTCGGCAATGGCTTTCATTAAGTTGTTTTGGGTGTCTGTTAATTGCGTCGCAGCTGCTATCATAATTTGCCAAACGGGTTTCATTTGCTCTATCAGCGCTTTGCCTTTTTCGGTTAGTTGCACCAGCCGCTTCCGCTCGTCGGCTTTGTCTTTGCTTGATTTGATGAGCTTTAGTTTCTCCAACTCCTTTAATAACCCTATTGTGGATGGGTGGCTGTAACCTATCTCGTTAGCCAACTCAACTACACTTAACAGCGGTTTAAAATAGAGCGTGTATATCACCGGGAACCACTTAGGCTCAAAATCAATACCATGCGCTTTATAAATAAGCAAACCATCCTTACGCATTTGTTCGCTAAGGCGCTGCATCCTGGTGGCTATAGCCAATATGCCCGATTCGTCAATTACTCCCATATCTGTTTGCTATTTATCTAAATGTAATTGGTAAAACATGGTGTCCGTCATCATGCGGGGGAAATAAGTCGGCAGTTCATCAACAGCTATCTGCGTAAATCCATTACGCTCATAAAACCTGTGCGCGGCTTTTAATGGCTCAACCGTACCCAAATGCACGTCTGATATTTGTTTATCTCGGCAAAATTGTAATAAAACGTCCAGCAGCTCTTGCGCTGTACCCCACTCCTTACCCCGATATTCCGGCTTAACAAACATCTTGCGGATGGTGCCGGCGTTATGCCCGGTATTTATTAAGGCGATGGTGCCCACCAATTCCTCGCCTACAAAAG
>JACMRC010000032.1 GCA_014376655.1 Mucilaginibacter sp.
GTAACGTAACAGAAGGCAGGCTGGTGGTTTTTGCCGACTTTATATGAAAGTAATTATAGCCGAGAAACCCTCGGTAGGGCGTGAAATAGCAAAAGTATTTGGCGCAACCACTAAACACGATGGTTATATTGAAGGTAAAGGCTACACATTTACCTGGGCTTTTGGCCATTTGCTGCAATTGGCCGCACCGCAAGAGTATGGTTACTATGGCTGGAATGTACAGCACCTGCCCATGCTACCTGCCAAATTCAAATTATCGGTACGTAAATCAAACGGAAAAGAAGATGCTGGTGCCAGGAAACAACTGGATATCATAGCAAAACTTTTCGATGAAGCAACAGAGATTATTGTTGCTACGGATGCCGGGCGGGAAGGGGAACTCATCTTCCGTTATATCTACTATTACCTGAAATGTAAGAAGCCATTTAAACGGTTATGGATCTCATCGCAAACTGATGCCGCAATTAAAGATGGTTTCCGTAACCTAAAACCGGGGACTGATTACGATACGTTATTCAATTCGGCACATTGCCGTTCGCAATCTGATTGGTTGGTGGGTATGAATGCCACGCAGGCTTTAAGCCTGGCATCGGGTAATAAAGGCGTGTTATCGCTTGGGCGGGTGCAAACGCCCACGCTGGCCATGATTTGCGCGCGTTACTTAGAGAACAAGAACTTTGTACCGCAGCTTTATTACCAAGTGGTTATTCAACCGGTTAAAGACGAACAGGTATTTAAAGCCATATCAGAAAAGAATTATAAAACTCGCGAAGAAGCCGATGCGATACTTGCATTGGTAGAAGCTAACGCTAATGTAGCATCGGTTGAAGCTAAACCCCGCAAAGAGCCGCCACCGCTTTTGCATGACCTAAGCAGCTTACAACAGGAAGCTAATAAGCGCAAGGGTTTTACGGCCGACCAAACCCTTAATCTTTTACAGAATTTGTATGAAAGCAAGCTGGTAACCTATCCGCGTACCGGCAGCCGCTATATAGGCGATGATGTATTTGCAGAAGTGCCTGCGCTAATAAATAAATTTTTGGAACACCCCGAATTTGGTAAACAGGCAAATATACTTGCATCTACCAAATTAAATAAGCGAAGCGTTAACGCAAAGAAGGTTACCGATCACCACGCTATATTGCCTACCGGCGAAAAACCGTATCAATTGAGCGACGATCAACAGGCTATTTATGACATGGTTGCTGGCCGAATGCTGGAAGCATTTCATGTGGATTGTATTAAAGAAGTAACCAAAATTATTTTAGTGTCAGGTTCTAAATTCATGGCGAGCGGCACGGTTATCCAGACGGCCGGTTGGCGCGCGGTTTTTAATGATAAAGACGAGGAAAAAAAGGATGAGGAAAACGCCACATTACCCAAAGTTATCCAGGGCGAAGATTTACCTATAACTGCCAGCGGTGTATTAGAAAAACAAACCAAACCCAAACCGCTTTATAATGAAGCATCCTTATTAAAAACGCTTGAAACCGCCGGCAAAGAAATAGAGGATGAAGAAATGCGCGAAGCCATGAAAGAAAGCGGTTTAGGTACGCCTGCTACCCGCGCTAACATCATTGAAACACTATTAACCAGGAAATATATCCTGCGCGAAAAGAAGAACCTGGTGCCTACAGAAACCGGCCTCTCTGTTTACGAAATAGTAAAGCACCAGCAAATTGCCCAGGCCGAACTCACCGGAAACTGGGAGAAACGCCTTGAACAGATTCGCGGTGGAGCTTCTGTAGCCGAGTTCCAGGAAGAGATCAAAACTTATACCCGGGCCATCACTAAAGAGCTATTGGCTTCCGGAAAGGGAATGCTTATTAAAGCTTGATGGGCCTTAAATACTACCGTCATGAAGTAACACTGGGATTAAACAAACTAACCTGTTCAAGTCCGGTACCTAATAAGCCCTGTTCATAAGCTCGTATCAATTCAATAATATCGGTGCCAAATTGTGTTGCCTTTTGCGGGCCTATACCTTTAATAGCGCTTAGTGCTTTAAGGGTGGCAGGTAATTTCTCGGCTATTGCTGCAGCAGTCTTTTCAGACATCACCATGTTCGGCATAACTTTTTTTGTGTTTGCAATCATTTTCCGCCAGGTTAATATTTGCTGATAAAGTTCTTCGTTAGGTAGCGCGTTTAACATTTTAAGATAATTGCTAATCGTATTCTTTTTAGTTTTCAATCCAATGTAAGCGACCGTTGTAAATTCCGCGTTGGTAAAATGCTCAAGTATCTTTATTCGGGTCATTAGCCAATTAATCAATTCATCGGCCTTAGCGGCTGTTTCTTTAGACTGCCCGATATATGAAGGTAATTGCTGATGCAAACTTTCTACTATCGCTGATAGCTTACCGTGGAAATAAGCGGCTGCTTTTTTAATACGTTCTGCATCATAATTAGCTAACTGACCGGCAGAACGTCGAGCTATATCCATCACCGTAGGCTGCAAATCAGGCAGCAGGTATTCAAAATCCTTAGTGCGTTTTTCCAGGCCATTAAAGTTAAATAACTCTGTGAGTAAGAATAGTCGGTAGGCTTCCTCATCGCGTTCAAGTTGTTCGCGGTCGGGTTGCAAGAGTTTAGCCTGGATGTTAAAACGGGTAACTGCCGGATCTCCAATTATATTATGTGAAGCTATTGGATTGCGCAGTACCATACCCGACAGGCTGCGGCAACGGCTAAGCGCTACATAGGCCTGCCCATGGGCAAATGCTTCGCTTACATCAATTATCGCTTTATCAAAACTTAATCCCTGGCTTTTGTGGATGGTGATAGACCAAGCCAGCTTAAGCGGAATCTGTACAAAGCTACCGGCATTGGTCTCATCTATCTCATCTCCCGACAGCTTATATTTTACATTAGTCCATTCCTGTGCTTGTACTTCAATCTCCTGGCTATCGCTTTGCACCGTCACGGTATCGTTGGTTAGCTTTATTACTGCACCTATCTTACCATTATAATATTGTTTGGCTGCTGAGCTATCATTCTTAACAAACATTACCTGTGCGCCAATTTTTAGTTTTAAATCTGTTTCTGTGGGGTAGGCATCTTTCGGAAACTCGCCTTTAATGGTCGCTTTATATTCAAGCTGTTCGCTTGTTAGGGTTTCAATAAACTCATTATTGATTTGCTGCGTTATAGCGTTATGTGTTGTTAAAGTAATGTAAGGATCGTCTGCTGTAGGTTTGAAATCGGGGATATACCTTGCATTTAAAAGCTCCAGGCTTTGACCGCTTATAGTTTGGTTACGCACCTCGTTCAATATATCAACAAAC
>JACMRC010000296.1 GCA_014376655.1 Mucilaginibacter sp.
CAAGAGCAAACTATTAGTGGCGGCGGCGGCGGTGGCCGCAGCTCGCAACCCGTGCAGTTTGTGGTACAAAACCAGGATTTTGAAAAGATCCGCAAAGTGCTGCCCGACTTTTTTGATAAAGTGCTAAAAAGCCCGGTTTTTGTAACCCCGGATGTTGACCTGAAATTTACAAAACCTGAGTTGAGAATAGTAACCGATAGGGAGCGTGCGCATGACCTCGGTGTTTCGGTATCAGCCATTGCCCAAACCCTGCAGTTATATTATAGCGCGGGCCGTGTTGCTTACTTTTTATTAAACGGTAAACAATACCAGGTAGTGGCCCAGGTTGACAGGGCCAACCGCGATCAGCCGCTCGACTTAAAGACTATATACGTTCGAAACGATAAAGGCAGGCTGATACAATTGGATAATGTTGTAAAAGTTGACGAAGATGCAACACCACCGTCAATTTATCACTTTAATCGCTTTAAATCGGCTACTTTCCAGGCAGGTTTATCGCCTGGGCATACCATAGGTGAAGGTGTGGACGAAATGAACCGCATTGCTAAAGAAACCCTCGACGAAACTTTTAGCACAGAATTAAGCGGTGCATCACGTGATTTTGCAGAGAGTTCGTCAAACATCATGTTCGCGTTCATTTTCGCGCTTTTACTGATATACCTGGTACTTGCCGCACAGTTTGAAAGTTTTAAAGACCCAATTATAGTTATGCTTACCGTGCCGCTGGCAGTGGCAGGCGCTTATTTATCCCTTTGGTTGTTTGACCAGTCTTTAAACATTTTTAGCCAGATAGGTATCATCACCCTGGTAGGATTGGTAACCAAAAACGGTATCCTTATTGTAGAATTTGCCAACCAGCAAATGGAGCATGGCTTAGCTAAGTATGAAGCTGTTGTTACAGCGGCAACCGCACGTTTACGCCCAATATTGATGACAAGCTTAGCAGTTGTATTAGGCTCTGTACCAATTGCCCTGGCTTTGGGCGCAGGTGCAAAAAGCCGCGTGTCGTTGGGTATTGTTATTATAGGCGGTATGTTGTTTTCGCTGATTCTAACATTATATGTTATCCCTACCATGTATATGCTTATTGCCTCAAAAACACGGCGCGACCCAGATGCACCAGACCCTGATGATACAGGAAAAAGAAAGAAGAAAGTAAAACTGATTGAAAACGAATAAGCAATGATGAAACTTAAAAAATTAGCTTGCTTGCTTTGTTGCTATATTGCAGTAATAGCCACAGTTAAGGCACAAACAACTCCGCCTTTATTAACCTTAAGGGAAGCGGTTGAAATAGCTTTAAAGAACAACTACAATATTGTATTAGCTAAAAACAATAATGCCGTAGCGCAAAATAATGTTACCATTGGTAACGCCGGGTTTTTACCCGTTGTTACCGGTAGCCTTAGCCAAAACAACAGCCGCCAGCATATCGTCCAAACAAAGTCAGACGGTACCAGCGTTACCATCCCGAGTGCTAAAAACAGCAGCTTAAGCTACGGCCCGGCGCTTAACTGGACCATTTTTGACGGCTTTGCCATGTTTGCCAATTACGATCAGCTGAAACAATTAAATGAACTGAGTGCGGTAACCACCCACGACACCGTTTTAAGCACCACCGGCGACGTTATACTAACTTACTATGACCTGATTAACCAGTACGAGCAAATGAAGGCACAGTTGGGTGTAATGGCCATATCGCGCACGCAATTAAGATATGCTAATGATAAGTTTAGTGTAGGTACGGTATCTAAGCTTGATGTATTGAATGCGCAGGTAAGTTTAAATACAGATACCGCAGCCTATTTAAAGCTGCAACAACAATTCAAATCCTCAAAAATTAAGCTTAACCAGTTGATGGCACGCGATTTGCAAACCGATTTTACCGTAGCCGATACCATTATTGTAGATAACAACATGCGTTTAGGCGATGTTATAAGCAGCGCGCAAACACAAAACCCTGCCATTATCTCGGCACAAATAAATAAGCGTATTGCCGATATTAACTTAAAGCAAGTGCAGGCAACGCGGTACCCAACAGTAGGCGTACTTAGTGGTTATACCTGGAGCAATAACAAAACACCGGCCGGCTTTACCCAGGTACAGACTACCCGCGGATTAAACTATGGGTTAACCGCATCTATCAATATTTTTGACGGATTTAACCAAACCCGCAAAGAACGTAATGCTAAAATACAGATAGACAACGCTATAGTTGATGTAAAGCAGGCGCGATTGAATGTTGAAGCACAGATAAGCAGCTTATATGTAAGTTACCTGTCGGGGCTTGATTTGGTAAAGCTGGGGCAATCAAACGTGGCTATAGCTAAACGTAACCTGGAGATATCATTAGATAAATATAAAATAGGGACCATCACACCTTTAGAGATCCGCGAAGCGCAACGTAATTACCTGGATGCACAATCCACGTTTTTTGCCGCCCAATACCAATCCAAAGTAGCCGAAATAACTTTAAAACAAATAACTAACAACTTAAATATCCAATAATCAAATAATTAGTTATTTTTGGAGTGTAATATGACTGCATCTTATCATACATGCCTCCTTATTGACGATAATTATATAGATAATTTCGTTACACGCCGGCTATTGGAGAGCAGCAAGTTTGCAGAGAACATCATTGTAAGCGAATCGCCAACAGAAGCAATTGAATTATTAGGTGAAGGCCGGTTAAAACCCGATGTTATTTTCCTGGATATCCGGATGCCTTTAATGAGTGGCTTTGAGTTTTTAGAAGCTTACGATAAGTTGGCTATTGATAAGACCGGTACCAAGATCTTCCTGTTGTCTTCATCGTTTGATCCTACTGATATTAAAAGGTCTTCAGACAATAAGTATATTACCCATTTCGTCCACAAGCCGCTTACCCATAAAATACTCGAAGAATTGCCATGATCTTAGTTGCCGATAGCGGATCAACAAAAACAGATTGGTTACTTAAGCAACCGGGGCAGGATGCCACGGCATTTAGAACACCCGGGTTAAACCCCTACTTTTTATCAGAAAAAGAGATCGTAAAAATCTTACAGGACCAGGCACCTGAGCTGGTAGCGTTTGGTACCGAGGTTAAAGAGATTTACTTTTTTGGCGCGGGCTGCTCAAGCCCTGACAGGCATGAGATCGTATCAAACGCGCTGAGCGCATTATTTAGCAAAGCCTACATAAGTGTTGATAGTGACCTATTGGGTTCGGCATACGCCACCTGCGGGCACGATAAAGGATTGTGTTGTGTATTAGGCACCGGCTCAAACATTTCTTTTTTTGATGGCGAGGAGATCCACTCGGGCAAGCATGGACTGGGTTTTATTTTGGGCGATGAAGGGTCGGGCACCTGGTTTGGCAAAGCGCTGATAACCGATTATCTGTACGGCTTAATGCCCGAAGAGATTCATACCCTATTCAAAAACACCTACGAGTTAACTAAAGAAGAGGTTATCCAAAACGTTTACCAAAAACCAAGCCCTAACTCTTACCTGGCATCGTTCGCGCGTTTTTTTAATGTTATCCGCAAAACCGAATACGGCAAGGCGCTTGTAAATAAAGGCTTGCAGGAGTTTATTGATACCAATATTAAATCATACCCGGAGTATCATACCTTTAAAAGCCATTTTGTAGGCTCCATAGCCTTTGTTTTTGAAGACGAGCTAAAAGCCCTTGCGGCAACACAGGATATCCATATAGGCAAGATCATTAAGCAACCTATTAATGATCTGTTGGCGTTTATTTTGAGTAAGGAAGGGGTGTAAAAAAAACCAAAATTTGTCATTTCGAAACGAGGTACGAGTGAGAAATCTTATACACCCTGCATCATTCGCCAACTTCAGCGTTTAGGAACTTCCATTCGGGGTTAAAAGCATCAATTAAGACATCTTTCTTTTCCCTGCGCAGTTTCTTTAGTTGTTTTTCGCGGTCAATAGCATAGTTTATATGCGAGAAATGCTCGAAATATAAAAGGTTGTAACAGTAATATTTACCTGCGAATGTTTTAGGATTGCCTTTATTATCGGTGTGTTGGTAAAGCCTTCGGCGCAGATCATTCGTTACTCCTATATACAAGACCGTCTTTTCAGGATTAGTTGTGATATAAACGTAAAAGTTATAGTTCCACACCTGTCGCTCGTTTAAGATTTCTCACTCGTACCTCGTATCGAAATGACACGTTTTTTAAGTTTTATCTTCGTCCCCAAAACCAATATCCCCAACACCGCTAAAAAACTACCTGTTTTAGGTATATAATCTCCATACCGAACATAAAAAGTAAGATCAGAGTTTAGGTTGATATTTTGCTTAAGCGCCGTTTTAACCCACCATTTACTTTGCTGCACAATATCGCCACGCTGATTAATAAAAGCCGAGATACCCGTATTAGCCGACCGGCAAACCCAACGACGAGTTTCTATAGCACGTAGCTTGGCATAGTCAAGGTGCTGGTCTTTGCCCGATGTGTTTTCCCACCAGCCATCATTGGTAATTATGGCAATAAACTGCGCACCATTACGCACCGACCTTGCAACCCATTCGCCCCAAATAGATTCATAGCAGATAACAGGTGCCGCGCCAATGCCACTTGCGGTATATAGGTTTGTTGGTGCATCCTGCCTCGTATAATCGCCGGTGGCACCACCTAAGTGGGCGAATACCGGTTTTAAAAATGATAATGCATCTTTAAACGGTAATGATTCGGCACCCGGCACCAGTTTAGATTTATGATAAAACTGCACCTGCGCCGAGTTTTCAATGTTCAACGCCGTACTATAATAATCTATAAACTGGTTAGTTCCGGGGATAGGCTCGGCGGTTTTTGGTGGGTTACCATTATAAATTTTATAAGTTTCGGCACCGGTTATCAAATTGCCGTTTTTATATTTAGCTAAAAAGTGCTGCGCCTGCGTAAAGTAATTACTGGTACGGATATGGTCCTCGTCCATCTGATAAGGTATTGCAGTCTCAGGCCAGATAAAAAACTCGGTATTAATCTGGCCTATCGAGTCGCAAAGCTTGGTTAAAATATCTATCTGTTTAGCTACAGGTATAGTTCCGCCTTTCTCATAAGGATCAATATTTGGCTGCGCGACAACTATGTTTGATGGGTTGGTTTGTTCCTGGTAACTTGTATATCTGTACAAAGAAAATCCTAACGGTAGCACTAAAACAGCAATTAACCCTGCAACTAACTTTTGCCTTACCTGCTTAGTTTGTACCTCGCTTAAACCTATATAAACTAAGAACACTAAGATGTTGATTGCCCAGATCCATATAGTGCCCCCG
>JACMRC010000297.1 GCA_014376655.1 Mucilaginibacter sp.
CCCTTATATCAGAAGTGGTGGGTTATGCAGACAGGGACGCTACAGACCGCGCACACAAACACCTGCCTACTGCCGATGACCTTAATGCTAATTTAAAGATACTAACCAACAGGTTTACCTTATCATTAAATGAAAATAAAGAGTTTTTAGCAGGGGTAAAAAAATATAAGGTTGAGTGGTCATTTGAGCCCGAATTGGTAAAAACCTTGTTTACTAATCTAAAAAGCGCGCCTGAGTACGCAGAATATCTTGCAAAAACAGGTGATACCATCCAAACCGATAAGGACATTATTAAATTCATCTTTAAAAAGGTTATCCTTAAATCAACCCTGGCCGACCAGGTATTTGAAGAGAAATTTATTTTTTGGCCGGTAGATAAAGATGTTTTACAGGCATTAATTGCTAAAACATTCAAAAACTTCGCGTTTGATGAGCCTGTAAAAAACAAACTGGCCGAAGTAACCGGCAACTGGGAAGAAGATAAAGAGTTTATTATTAAACTATTAGATACCAGTGTGCGTTATGATGCCGATTACCAGGCACTAATAGCCGCCAAAACCCAAAACTGGGAGCCAGAGCGTATTGCTATGATGGATACCTTGTTAATGAAAATGGCTATTGCCGAGTTTATTAACTTTAACTCTATCCCGGTTAAGGTTACTATTAACGAGTATTTGGAGATATCGAAAGAGTTTAGCACACCAAAAAGTAATTCGTTTATAAACGGTATCTTAGACAAGATTTTGGCTGAGTTAAAAGCCGATAAAAAAGTGAATAAAACAGGTAGAGGATTAATGGAATAACAAGCATGAAAAAAGTTTTTTTAGCTGTACTAATGGCAGGCGCATTAATGGCCTGCAACCAAACTAATAACAAAAAAGCAATTCAGTTTACTACTGATGGTGCCGATATCAGGTTTAAAAAAGATGCCTTTGATTTTGGTAAAATAAAACAAGGCGAGTCTGTTTCTCACCGGTTCGGGTTTACCAATATGGGGCAATCGCCACTAATAATTACCACTGCAACTGCAAGTTGCGGGTGTACTACGCCTACGTGGCCTAAAACGCCGGTATTGCCCGGCGATACCGGATCAATTGCCGTAACGTTTAACAGCGCCGGTAAATCTGGCTTACAGGATAAGCAAATAAAGATAACATCAAACAGCCAGCCAGCCGAAAGCATGGTGCATTTAATTGGCGAAGTAATTACAAAATAATAATTTAAAAAATGATAGCAACTATTTTACTACAAGCACCACCCACCATATTGGGCATCAATCCGCAGTTTATAATGTTTGGATTAATTGCCGTGGTGTTTTATTTTTTCATGATTCGCCCGCAGATGAAAAAACAAAAAGATCAGAAAAACTATGTTAACGAATTAAAAAAAGGCGACAAAATAGTTACCACAGCAGGTATGCACGGTAAAATTGCTGAAGTTGCTGATGCTACTTTCTTAATTGAGACCGAAGGCGGCCACAAAATTCGTTTTAATAAAGCAGCAGTATCTTTAGACGACTCGAAGGCATTAAACACACCGGTGACAAGCAAATAAGCTCAAAGCAGAAAGCTTAAAGCTTCTATATAATTTTAATAAGCGGAAAGGAGGGCATTATAGCTTTAACCTTTCCGCTTTTAGCTTTTAGCTAAAATAAAAAATGGCAATACTAAAACTATCCACTACAGAACGCAGGCGGGCATCGGCATTTATTACCTGCCTGGTGCTGGCATTTACTGCATGGGTAGCTATCACCTTGTCAAGCTCTTATAGCTATACGGTTAAAGAGATAGTTGTTTTTAAAAATGTGCCGCAAAAGCGGGCGTTCCACTCTTTACAGTCAGACACGGTTGCAGTAACCGTAAAAGGCAACGGCTGGCAAATGCTGTTCTCCAAAATTGACGAGCAGAACAGAATTATTAAGGTAGACCTGGGCACACTTGATAGCGACGCTTACGTTGTATTAAGCAAGCAGCTATCCGCTATTAATGCCGAAAAAGCATTGCCTAACCAGGTAGTTGCCGTTAGCCCCGATACACTTTATTTCGATTTTACCAACCGCAGTATCCGCCGGGTACCGGTGCAGTTAGTTAAGTCGTTAAATTACCAGCAGCAGTATACACAATCCGGCAATGCTATTATTAAACC
>JACMRC010000298.1 GCA_014376655.1 Mucilaginibacter sp.
ATGCAACATTGGGTTATGCTTTGCAAATAGCTAATAAAGGATATAACAAAGCATTCGCTACTAACCCTGCATTGTTAAAAGGGTTAAATACCTATAACGGTAAGGTAACTTATAAAGCCGTTGCTGACGTTCATAACTACCCTTTTGTTGAGGCTGCTTTTAAGTAAGATTTAGAAATATCATAAATATCAAGCCGGGCCGTTAAGCCCGGCTTTTTTGTTACTGCACAAAATGAACGGGTTGCCTGGATATAAAAATTGCGGGAGATTTTATTTTTTATTTAGCTTTACGGTATGACCCCTAACAATCTGCCTGACAATCTTTCTATGCCGGCCTGTACAATGATCCCGGTTTTAGAGTATGAAGATATCAATGCCGCTATATCATGGCTTACTGATAAACTTGGATTTACCGAGCGCTGGCGCGCAGGAGTACATCGCGCGCAATTATCATTTGCTGATAGCGCTATAGTAGTTACTGAAGCTAATCCGGCTAAGCCTATTGCTAAAACCAATATCATGATTCGTGTAAAAAACATTGCACCGTATTATGAACGGGCACAAAAACAAGGAGCAGAAATATTGAGGCCACCGTCTGATTTTCCCTATGGCGAACGGCAGTATACAGTAAGGGATATAGGCGGCCATATATGGACTTTCTCGCAAACCATAGCCAATGTTGTGCCGGAGGAGTGGGGCGGAGTATCGACGAATCTGTAATCAACTGAAAAGAAGTTTGAAAATACTGTTCAAGTTAAACAGTATTTCTTTTTTACGGAACAGTTGTACTGTTTTATAAAGGTTTAATGTCAATCAATCGATATTTATGAAGTGAAAATTTTTCGGCATTCTTTTTGGGTAGTGTAATTATACGTTATAAATGAAAATGATATGTTACTCGTTGCATCACAAATAGTGCTGTTGTTAACAGCCATATTAATGCCGCTAAGCATCAGAAAAAGCCGCAATCCCAAACATCAACATAAAATTGATACAGACACCAGCAATTCGCAATATGCTGTTAACGAATTTGGAACGTTAGAGCGCATAAATCGTACAAATACAACCGGGCATACGCCCGAGGTTGAGAATTAATGGAATAATACATAAACCAACGGCACCGCTATTATGGTTGCCGGACGCAATAGCGTAGGGATACTCGCTTTATCAAATACCTCGTAACCAGCACTTGCAGTTTCCCAATTGGCATTGTTGTTATAATTAACAACGTCGTCTACGCTTAAAACCATAGGGATGTTTAATGAGTCTTTCTTAGCGGTCAGCCAATTTACCTGGCTAAAAAACATTTCGGGTTTACAGTAAGTCTCTTCTTAATCATAGAAGATATTAAGATTGCAGGAATTTCATATTGGGGATATGCTTTTAAGAGCCTCCGCGGCTAAGTTTGAAACCGCTTTACCGCATTTTATCACACGCTATCACGCGTTTATTACACGAAATCACACGCTATCACGCGTTTATTACACGCTATCACATTTTATCACACGATTTCACATCCTAATTTTAACTTAACTGTCTGTATATTAACACAATACTTAAAAAATGCTTTTTATGCACTGAATTTATGCCTGGAAAAGTATGGTAGCGGGCCAATGCTGAGAGCGAACCCTACAAAGATACCAAAAAAAGCGCTAATCACAAAAAAGGGGAATTTTGGACAATGAGTTTAGTCAAGTTAATAGCAGGTTAAAAGTTAAAAGCTAAAAGCTTCCCTGATATAAGCGGCAGTAATTTGTTTATAACAATTATTTTACGGTACTTCGATAGTACCAAATTATAAATTCTAAACTTACTGTAATACATGAACCATTTATCCACCAGCGATATTATCGTTTTCTTTATCTATTTCATTGCGATAGCTGGTTACGGTTATTGGGTCTATCGCCGAAAAAAATCTGATCATACTGATACAAAAGGTTTCTTTTTAGCCGAAGGTTCGTTAACATGGTGGGCCATCGGGGCATCTATCATAGCATCCAACATCTCATCCGAACATTTTATTGCCATGTCGGGTTCGGGCTTTAAAATGGGGCTGGCAATTGCCAGCTACGAGTGGATAGCTGCTGCTACCTTGATCATCGTCGCGGTTTTCTTTTTGCCGGTATACGTCAAGAATAAGATCTACACCATGCCGCAGTTCCTGTCACAACGGTATAATAATACCGTTAGCGGGGTTATGGCGGTGATATGGTTACTAACTTATGTGCTGGTTAATTTAACCTCCATCTACTTTTTAGGGGCTATCGCAATCGAAACCATATCGGGTATTGATTTTACGTATTGTATTATCGGCTTGGCTATATTCTCGGTAATTATTACCCTTGGCGGGATGAAGGTAATTGGCTATACCGATGTGATACAGGTGCTTGTTTTAATATTGGGCGGCCTGGCTACCTGCTATTTTGCTATGACCGAGGTATCGAATAAGTTAAACGGCCATGGGGTGCTGCAAGCCTTCTCTATCCTGAAATCAGAAGCCGGTGACCACTTTCACATGTATTTTAAAAAGGATAGTCCGTTTTACCAGGAATTGCCGGGCATCTCCTTATTGGCCGGTGGTATGTGGATCAACAACCTAAACTATTGGGGCTGTAATCAGTACATTGTACAACGCGCCTTAGGTGCCGATATCAAAACAGGTCGTAATGGTTTGATCTTTGCTGCCTTCCTGAAACTGCTGATCCCACTGATTGTGGTGATACCCGGTATCGCGGCTTTCACACTTTATCAGCATGGATTTTTCCATACTGAAATGTCCGACGCGAGCGGCGTATTAAAACCAGACCATGCTTATCCGGTGTTAATGAACCTACTTCCGTCGGGGTTAAAAGGTGTGGCTTTTGCCGCCCTCACTGCGGCTATCGTGGCATCGCTGGCGGGTAAGGCTAATAGTATTTCTACCATCTTCACTTTGGATATTTATAAAAAACATTTGAATACGGGTGCATCCGAGCGGCAAATGCTTCTTACCGGCCGTTGGGCAGTAATTATTTCGTCCATTGTGGCTATATGCATTGCACCCCAACTGCGTACATTCGATCAGGTTTACCAGTTTATACAAGAATATGTGGGCTTTATTTCGTCGGGCGTGTTCGCTATTTTCCTGCTAGGATTATTTTGGAAACGTACCACATCGGCAGCGGCAATTACCTCGGCGGTGTTGACTATCCCATTGTCGGTATTTTTTAAATTCCTGCCCGAAATGACCGGCATTGAACCCATACCTTTCCTTAACCGGATGATGTGGGTGTTTTTGATCTGTATGGCCCTAATGATTGCTGTGAGTTTAATTTGGCCTAAAGGCGAGAATAAAGCTATTGAGGCCAACCGTGCGATGTATAAGGTAAGTACATCGTTTATTATATGTTCTGTAATTATTTTAGGGATCTTATCCGCATTATATATTGTGTTTTGGTAGTTTGTTAAATCATTAAAAAATTGATAATATGGAAAATCTAAATGAAAGTGAATTGTCCCCTTTAGCAAGTTTAGACGTTTGGGAAGATGATGTTTTACAGAGATACCCGGAAACAGGTCCGGCCAAAAAGAAAGAAGAATTTAGAAACTACGACGCGCCCGAAATTGATGGCGTACGCGAGTTTTATCGCCTTAATCATAAATACCAGACTTATGATAACGTGCTGGCAAAAAAAGCCAACTTTTTAAAGTTTGATAAAATGGAAATGCCATGGTGGAAAGCTATGGAGTATCTTAATACATTGGTCGATGATTCAGATCCGGATATTTCATTAGATCAATTACAGCACTTATTACAAACTGCAGAAGCTATCCGTGCTGATGGTTACCCGGATTGGTTTGTACTAACCGGTTTTATACATGACCTTGGTAAAGTGCTATGCCTGTTTGGCGAACCGCAGTGGAACGTGGTAGGCGATACCTTCCCCGTAGGCTGCGCATTCTCTGATAAGATAGTTTATCCTGAGTTCTTCGCCGCTAACCCCGATATCCACGACGAGCGTTTTAATACCAAGTACGGCGTTTACTCGCACGAGTGTGGGTTAGATAACATCCACATGTCTTGGGGCCATGACGAGTACTTATATCACCTTACAAAGGATTACTTACCTGAACCAGCGTTATACATGATCCGTTATCACTCGTTCTACTCACAGCACCGCGAAAACGCGTATAAACATTTGCTAAGCCCGCATGATAAGGATATGTTTAAATGGGTAGACAAGTTTAACCCGTACGATCTGTATTCAAAAAGCCCGAAAGTGCCTGTGGTGTCAGAATTGAAACCTTATTACGAGGACCTGATAGCTAAATATCTGCCGGCAACGGTGAAGCTATAAGAAATTTAGTTTAAGCCTTTCGGAAACGGAAGGCTTTTTTTTAATACTTTAATCTCAACTTGTATATACAAGAATGATTTAATATGTTTGGGTAATTATAAACCAAAGCTACTGTTTAACGCGTCCCCTGTTAAGCATGGTGGTATCTGATCTGTTATGAATCTAAAAAAGGCATTACTGTTCGCTTTATCAGTTTCTGCCTGCGCCCAACTATCGGCACAGGTTAAGAAATCAAACCTCGACTATGTTGACCCAACCATAGGGGGCGTAGGTGTGATATTAGAACCCGCGCGCCCGGTGGTGCATTTACCTAATAGCATGCTTAGGGTATATCCGATGAAGAAAGACCAGTTGGACGACCAGATCCGGACCTTCCCACTTAATGTGGCATCGCACCGTATAGCATGGACGTTCTCGTTCCTACCCGTTAGTGGCAATAATACACTACAACTTTGGGATAAAAAATTTACGATACTCAACGAAAAATTAACACCCTACAACTACGCTGCTACAGACGAAGATGATGGCACTACAGTAGAGGTTTCACCGACGCAAAGATGCGGTTATTTCCAAGTGGTGTTTAAGGGTAACCAAAAGCATTACCTGCGTTTGGGCCTGTACGGCAATGATGGCGAGGTTATTATAAACAATAAAAGATCATTCAGCGGGACAGAATCCTTCCAGGGCATGAAGGCTTACTTTTATGGCGAAACTGATGCCGATCTATCTTCGACCTACCGTAACCCCGCACAGCGCAAACAAGTGTTGGGCGAACTGGATAGCAAAACAAAAACTATCGGCTTTAAATATGGCATCTCCTTTGTTAGTATTGAGCAGGCAAAAGAAAATTTATATAAAGAGATCCCAACCTGGGGTTTTGCAAAGGTGAAAGCTAACGCCTATGCGTTATGGGATAAAAAGCTAAGCCAGATCCAGGTTGAAGGCGGAACATTGGCACAAAAACGTGTGTTCTATACTTCGCTTTATCGCAGTTTGGAACGTATGGTTGATATAAACGAATACGGTAAATATTATAGCGCTTTTGATCACCAGGTGCATCAATCGAAAGAACCATTTTTCGTAGATAACTGGATGTGGGATCAATACATAGCATTAGAGCCATTGCACATGATATTGAACCCTGCAATGGAGACGCAAAAGTTACGGTCGTACACAGAAATGTATAGGCATGGGGGTAATATGCCATCGTTCGCGGTAATATTTGGCGATTGGCCGGCCATGACAGGCAATTTTACAGCAGCGTGGATGAATGATGCCTGGCATAAAGGGATCCGGGGGTTTGATCTAAAAACAGCTTATCAGGGTCTCAAGAAAAATTCGATAGACGCTACTTTGCTGCCGTGGCGTAATGGGCCACCTACAAAGCTGGATACCTTTTATAACAAGAATGGATATTTCCCGTCTATCCCACTAACCGAAAAAGAAACCGAGAAACAAGTGGACGTAGCATGGGAGCGAAGGCAAGCCGTATCTGTAACGCTGGCGACCAGCTTCAGCGACTGGAGCATAGCGCAATTAGCCGAAGCAAGTGGTAACCCGCAAGACCGTTCGTTGTTTATAAAACGAGCGGGAAATTATAAAAATGTGTTTAGGCAAGACAAAGGGATTTTATGGCCCAAAAACGATAAAGGTGAATGGATAGAACCCTATAATCCAAAATCATCGGGTCGCGAATACTTTACAGAAAACAATGCCTATACCTACAACTGGGATGTAAAGCATGACCTTACCGGGTTATTTAACCTGATGGGCGGCACTAAAAAAGCCGAAGCAAAGCTGGATAACCTATTTAGGGAGGATTTGGGAGCCAGCAAGTTTCAGTTCTGGTACACACAACCTGATGCATCCGGCAATGTTGGACAATTTGTGATGGGTAACGAGCCATCGTTCCATATCCCATACCTGTATAATTATATGGGTGCGCCATGGAAGACCCAAAAACGTATCCGTATGCTGCTAAGTACCTGGTATACCGATAACCTGTTTGGCTTACCCGGCGATGAAGACGGTGGCGGTATGACGGCGTTTGTGGTATTCTCCATGATGGGTTTCTTCCCTGTAACGCCCGGTGTTCCGGTTTATAATATTGGCAGTCCGGTATTTACCCACATGACTATTGCTTTGCCTAACGGTAAACTGTTTACCATTAATGCCAAAAATAGCTCGGCTGAAAATAAATATATCCAGAGCGCTACTTTAAACGGTAAACCATTAAACAAGCCGTGGTTTAGTCATACAGATCTTGTTAACGGGGCAACCTTAACTGTTATAATGGGCAGCATACCAAACAAGGCGTGGGGTGCGGCATCACAGGACGCGCCGCCATCAGCAATGGATTATAGACTTGATAATTAGTACTTATAAAATAAATGAAGAAGATAGTATATCTACAGTTATTACTGCTGATACTGGCAACAGAAGTTAACGCGCAAAATACTTATCGTGATCTATATTCAGATACATGGGTAGCTACCGATGCGTTAGGTAGAACCATGCCTACCATAGACCTTACAGGCCCCGTTAAAGCTGGCCATAAAAGGGTGGTGGGCATCTTTTACATTACCTGGCATAGCGATAATTTGGCTGCTATGAAAAAGCCTTATTCGGCAGATGTTACTAAAGTTTTGGCTGCGGACTCGAACGCGCGGTTGGATGCTAAGAACCCGGAATGGAAAGAAGGTTCATACCATTGGGGCGAACCCGAAATGGGCTACTTTTTAAGTCGCGACGAGTATGTTATCCGCAAAGATATGTCGATGTTAACAGATGCCGGCGTTGATGTAATAATTATGGATGTAACCAACGCCGTTAGGTATTGGAATGAGTGGGAAACTATTTTTACTGTGATGGAAAAAATGAAGGCCGAAGGTAACAAAGTACCCCAGTTTTGTTTCTGGGCATTTAACGGCCCAGTTATAACCGTAGTACAGGACCTGTACGATAAAATATATAAGGTTAATAAATATAAGGACCTATGGTTTTACTGGGATAACAAACCTTTGCTGCTATACAACGCCACACCGCAAACCAAGGATGCCACTGGCAATGTTCAGCAAAATCCAAACCCGCATTATGATGCTGACGCGGTGACGAATAAAGACAACCCGCATTATGG
>JACMRC010000299.1 GCA_014376655.1 Mucilaginibacter sp.
ACCGGCTTTCAGGAGAAAGATGCGCGGGCTATGATCGGCCTTAATAAAGCCTGGGGATATTCCTATTTGCATGCGTCGTTATTTGATGACCAGCAGGCTATTCCTGACGGCAGCCGTGATGATGTAACCCGCCAGTTTACAAAGCAAATTACAGAGGATGATTTGTTCAGGCCCATTGTTTCGCCGCAGGAGTTAAACTCATACACCATCCCAACTTTGCATCAGCATGTGCAGCTTTATCGTATTTATAACAACAGTAATTTTATATTAAATAATGGGGCAAACCTGTTTGTTAACTTAGGTTACCAGCTTAGCCACAGGCGAGAATATACCCATCCCGAAGATGCTGCAATCGCAGGCCTAAACCTGCATTTAACTACCTATACTTACGATTTTAAATACAACCAAACTTTTGGTGATGATTACGAAACCACCTTTGGTTTAAACGGGCAATACCAAAACAATACTATTGGCGGCGCTACCGCTTTCCCCATCCCGGCGTATCACCAATTTGATATTGGTCCATTCGCAGTTATAAAAAAGAGCTTTGGTAAGTTGGACCTGTCTGCAGGTGCGCGATATGATTATCGCTCATTTAATGGACAACCCGCTTATATTGATACTTTAAGCGCTAAGTACCCGCAACTATATACCGGCAGCAATACATCAGCCACAGGCGTTATTAAACAGTTTGATGCTTTGAGTAAAAGCTTCACCGGGTTTTCGGGTAGCTTTGGGGCAACCTATAACGCAACAGATCAATTCTTTTTAAAGGCGAACATATCGCGCGGTTTTAGAGCGCCAAGTATTTCAGAACTTTCGGCTAATGGGCCAGACCCGGGTTCGCAGATCTACCATACCGGTAACAGCGCTTTTAAACCCGAGTTTAGCGTGCAGGAAGATATAGGCGCTTTCTTAACCCTGCCTAATGTATCGGCAAGTGTAGAGTTGTTTAATAACGATATCCAGAACTACATTTACCAGCAACAGGTTTTAAACCCCGACGGTAGCGCGGCAGTTAATCCTAACTACCCGCTTTATACCATATTTACTTATGCCCAAAGCAAAGCGCGTATTAATGGTGGCGAGGTTAGTTTAGATATTCACCCTACATCATGGCTGCATATTGAGAATAACCTTGCACTAACCTATGGTAAAAACTTAGGTAATGGTGGCACGGTTGCCGATAGTTTAAAATACCTTCCGTTTATACCGCCATTGCATTCGCACTCTGAATTGCGTGGTACTTTTGCCAAAGGATTTTCGAAATTCAAGAATGTTTATGCATTTGTGGGCTTAGATCATTACAGCGCTCAGGATCGCTTCTTTTCGGCATACGGAACAGAAGCCTATACCGCCGGATATAACCTGATAAGCGCAGGCATAGGCGGCAATTTGGTTAATGCAGCAGGCCGGAAGGTTATTGAATTATTTATTGAGGGCACTAACCTGGCTAATGTAAATTATCAATCGAACATGAGCCGTTTAAAATATTTTGATAATGCCAATACCGCACCGGGTGTACAACGCGGCATATTTAATATGAGCCGTAACGTGAGCTTTAAAATAGTTGTGCCATTTGAGTTGGCGCATAAAGCAGTGGTTGCAACAAACTAACCATGTTCATTTCGAAACGTAGTGAGAAATCTTAAAAGCGCGACAATTAGCAAGGCGTATAAGATTTCTCACTCGTTCCTCGTATCGAAATGACAAAGGCTGTTTATCAATAGCGATGGGTTTCAAACTCATCGCTATTTTTGTATTACGGAAACTGTAATATCAAATTAGGATCTGGGATATTCTGTACCCATTTGTCTTTTTCAGAAAACCGGGCAACACCGGGGTAATCACCAGTCTTACCTTCCATGTCAAACATCAGTTGAAAATGCAAGTGCGGGGGCCAGTGGCCGTTCTTGTTAATATCGCCTAAGGTTGCTATCTGTTGATTTTTGCTGATGGGTTTACTAATACTCAAAACTGCCAAACTCTCGCGGGACAAGTGACCATAAAGACTATATAATACCAACCCATCCAAATCATGCTGTAAAATTATGGTAGGGCCATAATCGCCAAAATTATCATTGTCCTGGAAACTATGAACCGTTCCATCTAATGGCGCATAAACCGGTGTGCCGGCATCGCCCCAAATGTCAACGCCTAAATGCAGGCGGCGCGGTTCGCCGTCGGTATCAAAATGTTCGCTACGTGCGTAGATGGTGCGATGTTCCATATAGCCGCCTATACCATAGCGGTAATTACTCTCGGCAAGTTTATTATTTATCCATTCGTTAAACTTTTGGCTATCGGTAACGGTATCAAGATCCAGTTCGGTATTGGCTGCAGTGAAATCGAAAGGGTAAAGTTTATCCGTTGCTGGGTTGTAGTCAACTACTTTGCCAATGGCCGTTGGGTTTGCTTGGAGGTAGGTGGTTAGTTTGGTGGTTGGGGTCATTGGTGTAATTTTATAGAACGCGCGCCGTCGACCCACCCGCCGCCCCCCCTTTAGCCGGGGGCCACCCTCTCTTCGCCTTCGGCGGAAAGAGGGTTGTTATATTTTTAAATTCCCCTCTTTCCCGCTTGCGGAAGATCGGGTGAGTAAT
>JACMRC010000300.1 GCA_014376655.1 Mucilaginibacter sp.
CGCGCTTTATAAGCCAGGTTATTAGTATGCCGGCACCTAATATAAGTAAGCCAACCCACCAGTAATTAATATCTACAGCCATAATATTGAAAATTAGGTTATCAATAAATATACGCCGCAAATATTAAACCAGGGTTATATCCTGATTAATTAATTAACTGCTTAAACTAATTTAGAAAGCGCTTCTTTAATACGTGGAATGGCCTGCTCAATATCCTGTAAAGTACATGCACCCACAGATGCACGGAACCAGTTCACGCTATCATCGGTACCGAAGGCAGAGAATGGCACAAAAGCGATCTTGGCTTCTTTTATCAGGTAAAAATTAATATCAGCCGAGTCTTTTAACACAGTTCCATCGGGTGTAGTTTTACCGGTATAGTCTATTTTAAGGGTTAAATAAATAGCGCCCATAGGTGCTATTGAATCAACACTGAAACCATCGGCCTTTAATTGCTGGAAGCCTATATGCAAAGCATTAAGGCTGGCCTGTACGCGCGATTTTAAATTGCCCAGGTAAGCATTTACCGGTGCATCTTCCACAATATATTTAGCCATGGCAACTTGCTCGGCCTTTGGTGCCCACGCGCCCATATGGCCCACAATAGCCTTCATGTTATTTATTATACCTTCTGGCCCAAAACCCCAGCCAACACGCACGCCGGTAGCTGCAAAGCATTTAGATGCACCGTCAATGAATATAACGTAATCTTTTAGCTCAGGGCGTAGCGTAACCGGGTCAAAATGCTGGTTATCGCCAAAGGTTAATTGCGAATAGATCTGGTCATATAAAAAGTAAAGCGGTTTTTCGGTAGCCGACCTTGTTTTGTTTTCAGCTATTACCATATCACAAATTTCTTCCAGATCTTTTTTGTGGAACATTGTACCCGTAGGGTTTAACGGCGAACATAAAGCCAGCAAAGCAGCGCCTTTAATATGCGGGCGCAGCTCATCTGCCGTAGGCATAAAGTTATTTTCGGCAGTGGTTTGCACCATTATGCCTTCGGCTTTTAGCAGGTCACAGTAATGGTTATTGTTCCATGACGGTGCCGGGAAAACAACCTTATCACCCTCATCAACCACAGCTAAATAAGTAGAATATATCAACGGCCTTGATCCGCCCGAGATCAAGATTTGGTTAGGTTTGTAATCTAAACCCAAACGATTCTTTAAAAATGTAGAAACACTTTCGCGAAGCGCCAATACGCCATCGGCAGGTGGGTAGTTGGTTTGGTTATCTGTATAGGCATCAACAATACCCTGCTTTAATTCATCGGGTATAGGATAGATATTTGAGTCATAATCGCCAATGGTTAGGTTGGCTATATTTTGGCCCTGGCGTTTTAATTCGTTTATTTCGCCGGCTATTTTAATGATTTCAGAACCGCGCAGGTTTTCGGCTAATACAGATACTTTCATTCTATTTAAGCTAAAAGGGCAAAGGTGAAAGCCGAAAGCTTGCCTTTACCCTTTATTAGTAATTTATCAATTTTAAAGCTTTTAGCTTTGGTCTTCAAGTTTTCCGCTTAACCAGCAAGTGGTTTGCGTATTTTAATTATTCCTACCCAATGCATAACTTTCATTACCGGGTAAACAGGGTCAAACTCATACCATTTAGCGGCAAAGTTTGAATTGTTTGGGCGTTTGTGGTGATTATTCTGGAACAACTCGCCGAGCATTAGGAAATCTAACGGGATAGAGTTTTTTGATTTGTCGCCATTATCAAAATTCGAATAACCGTATTTATGGCCACACCAGTTTACAATAGCACCATGAATGGGGCCCATCATAAAGTGAATAGGCAACAATAAAAACATCCACCAATGGGTAGCAAAAGCAATATAAAAAACTACATAGCCAATACCAAAAAGCAGGCGCGATACAAAGGTCGATCCCCAGTAATCTAATAAGCGCCACTCGGGGTAATTGCCTTTAAATTGTGCTTCGGGCTCCTTTAAACGCTTTTCGTAAAGCTTATAACTTAGCGCAGTACGCCACATCATCTGGAAAACATCCCTGAAAAAATATGGCGAATGCGGATCCTTTTCGGTATCACTGTAAGCATGGTGCTCCCGGTGCATAATAGCGTAAGCACGAGGGTTTAAATAGGATGAACCCTGGCAAATAAACGTTAGCATATGGAAAATACGCTCGTTAACTTTATGGGTACTAAACATTTTGTGGGAAGCGTACCGGTGTAAAAAAAACGTTTGAAAAAACAACGACAGGAACCAGTGTGCCAGGAAAAATATTAATATGATCACGAATTGATATGGATTTGAAATGTATTATTATTAACGGCAAAGATACCATTTTAGTTTTTATAGCTAATAAACTAATTGTTAATTTAATAGGATACCGCGTGTAAGCACCTTAAAGTACTGTTTATTTTGATATTTTATGACTTATTCGTCAGTATTTTTATATTGATGTAAATAAGTCGTTTTAAAAAGTATTACATTTATAACACCTAAACCTTATCACATTTATCTTTATAAACCAAGAGATGAAAAGCTTAAAATCACAATTTGTTGGAGCCATATTAATTACCTCTTTAACTGGTTTAATAACTGGTTGTACAAAACCCCAAGATTTCAAAG
>JACMRC010000301.1 GCA_014376655.1 Mucilaginibacter sp.
ACTTTTAACGGGCAAGGCATAAAGGCATTGGCGTATTATTTGGCGGTATATGTTATAGCTAACATTGGCGCATTAATGTTAGTGACCTATTTTACCAAGATCACCGGGTCAGAAGAGGTAAATACATACAAAGGTTTAGGGCTTAAATATCCGGCTGCGTCAATAAGCTTTGTAATTATACTAATATCCTTAACCGGATTGCCGGTAACCGCGGGTTTTACGGGTAAGGTATTTGTATTTTCGGCAGTATATAGCGTTTACCAGTCAAATCATAATGTTTGGCTGCTGCTTTTAACCATAACCGGGGCTGTTACTACCATAGTATCGTTGTTTTATTACATTAAAATCCCCCTAAACCTGTTTTTAAAACGAACAGATTCAATATCAGAGCCAATAGCTCAACCAAATTATATATTGATTACATCGATAATTATATCGGCTGTATTGGTATTACTTGGAATTTTCCCTAATTGGCTTACCCAATTTCTATAAAAACAGACTAAACGCAGATTTTTTAACGAAAATTTAACATTTATTTCATTTATTTATGATATTAATCATAAATTCAGCCGTTTTTTAAAATTATTCTTTAATATTTCTATGAAGCGTTATTTTCCGTTTGCTATAATCGTTTTTATTTTAGCATTAACCTTTGCTTTTCCCTCGGTCGAATTTAAAAATACCGGCACCTCGCATTTTAATACCGGCGATATAGCCTGGATGTTAATGTCGACCGCATTAGTTTTGATCATGACTCCCGGACTTGCGTTTTTTTACGGAGGGATGGTTAACAAAAAGAATGTTATCTCTACCATGTTGCAAAGCGTTATCTGTATGGTTATTATTACAGTAATGTGGGGCATATTTGGATTTAGCCTGGCCTTTGGCGATAGCTTCCATGGAATAATTGGTAATCCATCAACCTATTTTATGATGAAGGGCATGTTGGGCGATTCAAGCTGGAAACTGGCGCCTACTATACCTTTATTGCTGTTTGCCATGTACCAGCTAAAGTTTGCCATTATAACCCCTGCGCTGATAACAGGTGCATTTGCCGAACGCATCCGTTTTAACTCGTATATCATCTTCTTATGCTTATTTAGCATCTTTATTTTCTCGCCATTGGCACATGCAACCTGGCACCCGGATGGTATACTATTTAAACTGGGCGTGCTTGACTTTGCCGGCGGTACCGTTGTACACATGTCTGCAGGTTGGGCGGCATTAGCATCAGCCTTATATTTAAAGAAACGAAACGAGCCAAGCCACGCGCCGGCACGTATTACCTATGTACTAATTGGTACTGGTTTACTATGGTTCGGTTGGTTTGGTTTTAATGCCGGGTCGGCAATGGGTGCCAATCACTTAGCGGTTACCGCATTGGCAACAAGTACCACAGCATCTGCAGCCGCAGGTTTAACCTGGATATTTTTTGATATGCTCCGCGGCCGTAAACCATCTGCAATGGGTACCTGTATTGGTGCGGTTGTTGGTTTAGTAGCTATTACACCGGCAGCAGGTTATGTATCTATCCCGCATTCGCTGGCTATTGGTATCATATCATCGGTTGTAAGTAACCTGGTTGTAGAGTGGCGTACGGGTACATCTATTGATGATACCCTTGATGTTTTCCCTTGCCATGGTGTTGGTGGTATGGTAGGTATGTTGCTTACCGGCGTATTTGCTAACAAAGCCGTTAATCCGGGTAATACTACCGGCAACGGTTTGTTCTTCGGCGAGTCGCATTTGTTCCTGATACAATTGTTTGCCTTGGTGCTTGTATCAATCTTCGCGTTCTTCGGATCGTTACTATTATTAAAGATCACCGATATGATCTCGCCTTTGCGCGTATCAGCCGAGGATGAAGTAATAGGCCTGGATATTAGCCAGCATGGCGAACGCTTATAATTTGAAACCTCAATAAAAACTATAAACCAAAGTTAGAGGGCCCCGATATATCGGGGCCTTTTTTGTAGCTTTGATAATAGTTGTCATCTTCTTTTTCGCGTTATTTAAAAATATCATATAGTGGAAAATAACTCGTTCGTCGTAACTGTTCAAAATACAGATTATTTAGTTAAGCCTGGTTCGGCTATGCCGCGACTGTATGAAGTTTTTTGTGGTGCAGCTTACCACCAGATTGGCAAAACTGATGCTGGCTTATGGGTGTATGTTGAAACCCCTGCATTTGTACAAAATATGCCGTTGCAAGAAATTGGTGAGGTCATAGATGAGCATTTCGGGTCGACCAGCGAAGACGCTGACTAATGTAAAATGCAGTGTAGCTGATTGTTAAATTAATATTATTTTAATACGAATTAATGACAATCTTCTTAATAAGACTTTAGGATAAAGTTATAACTTTGCGGCTCATCATCAATCATGAGCGATCAGATTAAACATGAATGCGGTGTGGCATTTATCCGTCTCCTAAAGCCACTGTCTTTTTATCAGAAAAAATACGGCACTGCGCTGTATGGCTTAAACAAGCTTTATCTTTTAATGGAAAAACAACACAACCGGGGCCAGGATGGCGCAGGCGTTGCTACTATTAAATTGGATGTTGCCCCCGGTAAGCGATACATAAGCAGGCACAGATCGATGGCATCAAACGCTGTTGCTGATATATTTGAATATATCCAGAAGAAATTCGCAGATATACAAAAGGAATCGCCCGAGAAAATGGCTGATACCGAATGGCTCAAAGAGCACGTAAGCTTTACCGGCGAAGTGTTATTGGGCCATTTGCGTTATGGTACACATGGCAAAAACAGCATTGAAAGCTGTCACCCGTTCCTTCGTCAAAACAACTGGATGACCCGTAACCTGGTTATTGCCGGTAACTTTAATATGACTAATGTTGATGAGTTGCTGCAACAGTTATATGACCTTGGCCAGCATCCAAAAGAAAAAGCCGATACCGTTACCGTTTTAGAGAAAATGGGCCACTTTATTGATACCGAAGTGCAAGGCTTATTTGATCAATACAAACGCGAAGGACTGGATGACAACGGCGAGATAAGTAAGCTAATAGCCAATGATATGGATGTGGCTAAGATATTGCATAAATCTGCCCGTAACTGGGATGGAGGTTATACAATTGCCGGTATGTTAGGGCATGGTGATGCCTTTATAATGCGCGACCCGGTTGGGATCCGCCCGGCTTATTATTATTATAATGATGAGATTGTGGTGGCTGCATCAGAACGCCCTGCTATACAAACTGCATTTAATATTCCTATTGACGAGATAAGAGAAATAAAACCCGGCCATGCCTTGATTATAAAAAAGAACGGCAAGATAACCGAGGATATGTTTAGCGAACCACAAGAAAAGAAAGCCTGCTCTTTTGAGCGGATCTATTTTTCGAGAGGAAGCGACGCGTCGATATATCGCGAACGTAAACAGTTAGGCCGTTTGCTTTGCCCACAGATATTGGCCGCGGTAAATAATGATGTTAAAAACACGGTATTCTCTTATATCCCTAACACTGCCGAGGTTGCCTTTTACGGTATGGTAGAAGGGATACATAAATACATTAAAAAATATCAACGCGACAAGTTGCTTAACCGCGATGACAAGATAAGTGAGGAAGAACTGACAGAGGTGCTAAGTATGGCGCCGCGTGTTGAGAAGATAGCCATAAAGGATGTTAAACTGCGCACGTTCATCACTCAGGATGCCGACCGCAGTGAAATGGTGGCACACGTTTATGATACTACTTACGGATTAATCAAAAACGGAACGGATACCTTGGTTGTGTTGGATGATTCAATTGTGCGTGGTACTACTTTAAAACAAAGTATATTAAAAATACTTGATCGTTTAGGCCCTAAAAAGGTGGTTGTTGTTTCATCGGCACCGCAAATACGTTACCCGGATTGTTACGGTATTGATATGTCGCGCATGGGCGAGTTTGTGGCTTTTGAGGCAGCGATAAGCTTACTAAAAGAGCAAGGCAAGGAAAGTATTATTGCCGATGTTTATAAAAAATGTAAGGATAGCGCGGTGTTGCCTAAGGAAGACGTAGTAAACTACGTGAAAGCTATTTACGAGCCATTTACCGATCAGGAAGTATCAGACCGGATAGCAAAGATCATTACGCCAACCGAAATTAAATGCGAAGTACAGGTAATCTATCAAACACTGGATAACCTACATAAGGCTTGCCCTGACCACACTGGCGACTGGTACTTCTCTGGCGATTACCCAACACCGGGCGGTAACAAAGTTGTTAATCGCGCCTTTGTTAACTGGATGGAAGGTAAGAACCAGAGGGCTTATATGTAGTTAGCAGTTTTTAGTTAGCAGTTAGCATTTTGAAAGCGGACTGCTAACTGCAAACCTACAACTGCAAACTGACTCAAACCCCAAACTGTCTTAAATGATGATCCAAATGTTTCCAGTTTAACTGGCTCCACTCTCCTGGGTTAAAGTAGCGGAAATAGGGGTGAGGGCATTTCACTAACCCGGCTTCACCTTTTTCGAGCGCAGTTTTTATTAAAGCAATAAGTTTTGCTTTTTCTTCGGCAAAGTCCCTGTCGTCTGTAATTCTTAGTTTGTAATAGGTTGGGATATTGCGGTCAAGTTCCTTGGCTTTCAGGTTTCTTTTCTTAGCGAAGTTGCCAAAAAGTATACCTACCCAATGGCGGTATTTTTTTGAGTTCCCAAAAGCAATATTCATGCTTACCGTACAATGGGCCATCATTTGGGCGACATTCATTTTACCCCATAAGGCAGGAGTAGCAGCAGTAAGTTGATTAACACGGTTTATTAGTTCCGCGTTATTACCCTTGTTAAAAATACTTTTCATTAATTAATAGTGGACGGCTAAAATATAAAAACAAAGCTTCGGCTATGCTGAGGGGGCTGCAAAAACGTAATGGGTAACTAATTTATCAAGTAATATAACCGACGCTATAATTAAGGCAATGCCGGCAACCTCGTTTAAGCGGTGTACCAGTCTTTCGGATATTTTGTCGCGCAGTTTATTTGCGTAAAAAGCTTTGGTAGTATCTAACCCAAACTGTACTACCAATATGGTAATAAACATAATGGCAATTTTAAACGCCCGGTGATGCACCCCATTATGATAAATTGTACTGGCAGTGCCTATAACGGTTATCCAATGGAATAAAATGGCGGGATTAAAAATGCACATCAAAAATCCCTTAAGGAAATAGCCGGTGCGTTTAAGGCCGGTAGGCGTTGTGTTATCGTAATTTACCTTGGCTTTTTTGAAGATATAGCGAATACCTACTACAAATAATATGATACTACCAATAACGCCGGCAAGGGTTTTAGTTTCGGCAGATACCTCGAACAATTGCGAACCAAAAAGAATGGCCCCCACAAAAACCACATCGCTGCAAACTACGCCAAGCGCCATAAAAACGCCCGCGTGGAAGCCACGTTCAATACTGGTTTTAATTAGGGCAAAAAATACCGGGCCTGTCAGAAATGTCAGCACTATCCCAATCCCTATTCCCGAAATAACAGCTTCTATCATTAATCTGTAACCTTTGGTCAGTTTAAAGTATGCGAAGATGCAACTTTTATCTCTTAAATAAAGAAACTTAATGTGTACTGTTTATTAATTTAAGGTAATAGAATTATAAAAAATGGTTATGTTAGTAGTCTTAAAACCAATTTTAATACAACACTTATAAAATGGAACAAAACAACACCAAAAGTTATGGGTCGGCATTATACACGCTGGTTACTGTATTCTTCTTCTGGGGCTTTTTAGCAGCCTCGAACGGTATATTTATACCTTTTTGTAAAGCGCATTTTCACCTAACCCAGTTCGAGTCGCAATTAATTGACTTTACCTTTTATGGTGGTTACTTCATAGGTTCGCTTATTTTATATTTTGCTTCGCAGATAACCCGGGTTGATATCTTAAATAAGCTGGGTTACAAAAATGGGATTGTGCTGGGTTTAGTTTTATCGGCCGCAGGCGCGCTGGTGATGATACCGGCAGTTGCTACAGGTTCATTTATATTTATATTAGGTTCGTTTTTCATTATAGCTTTAGGTTTCTCGCTGCAACAAACAGCGGCAAACCCATTCGTTATAGCTTTGGGCCCGCCAGAGACCGGTTCAAACCGTTTAAATTTCGCAGGTGCTATTAACAATATCGGCGGTATAACCGGCCCTATTGTGGTTAGTGTGATATTGTTTGGAACAGCGAAAGGTGCAGCGGCATCAAGCAGTGTCCAGCTATCAACTATTGATAACTTGTATTATATTTTGGCAGGCTTATTTTTAGCAGTAGCTGTATTTTTCTACTTGTCTAAATTACCGGTTGTAACTACCGATGAAAAGATAGAAGCCAGCAATAAGCCAACATTGCCATTGATTATTATGTTCCTGGCGTTTTGTTTAATTATGGTTGCCGACCAGTTAGCAGCATTTGCCGGAGTTAGCAAAGCCATAATTATTTACGCATCATTAGCTATTATATTATTCTCGTTAATAGGCTCATTATTATCGGCCCAAAAAAGCAAAGAAGGTTGGGGCGCTATGCAATACCCTCAATTAATATTAGGTATGATAGCCATATTTACCTATGTAGGTACAGAGGTAACTATACAAAGTAATATGGGCGCACTATTGAAGATGCCAGATTTCGGCGGTTTTACTGAGTCGCAGATGTCACCATTTATTTCACTTTATTGGGGTAGTTTAATGATAGGCCGCTGGACCGGCGCTATCGGTGCGTTTAACCTGTCGAAATCAACAAAAAACATATTGACAATGGTTGTTCCATTTGTTGCTTTTGGTATCGTATTATTAGTAAACCGTTCAACCGGTGTTGATGTAAGTAACTTATATATCTACGTAATAAGCATCGCCGTAATGATAGGCGCATTTTACATAGGCCAACAAAAGCCTGTGCGTACCTTGGTTTCATTAGGGGTGTTGGGTATGATATTTATGCTGATCGGTTTATTCGCTACAGGTATGGTTGCAGTGTTCGCGTTTATTAGTGGTGGCTTATGCTGCTCAATTATGTGGCCTTCAATCTTTTCGTTAGCCATTACCGGTTTAGGTAAATACACCGGGCAAGGTTCTGCTTTTTTAATTATGATGATCCTGGGTGGTGCTATTATTCCGCCGGTACAAGGCTTAATGGCCGATACCATGGGTATCCACCAATCATACATCGTTCCGGTTATTGGTTTTGCTTACATTGTATTCTTTGCCTGGAAAGTACGTCAGGAACTGATTAAACAGGGCATCAACATTGACCATGTGTCTGTTGAAAAAAGCGGGGGACACTAAAATTCAGTCATTAGTCACTGGTCATTAGTCATTAGCAGATTTTTATTGATTCGCTATTACTAATGACCAATGACACAATGACCAAAGACTATCAAGATGAAACCAAGTTTCGATACCATATTCATGAAATTGGCTACCGACCTGGCCCTGCGCTCGCATTGCGTTAAGGCACACGTTGGGGCGGTTTTAGTGCGCGATACCCGCATTATTTCAATAGGTTATAACGGTCCGCCTGCCGGTACGCATAATTGCGATGAGGAATGGCCCGAAGCCGGTTGTCCGCGCGATTCGAAAGGCAGCTGCTCACTTGCACTACACGCCGAAGAAAACGCTATACTCTACGCCGTTAAAAGCGGCGCTAAGTTAGAAGGTGCTACACTTTACACTACACTATCGCCATGTATAGCTTGCGCCCGATTAATATTTTCAGCAGG
>JACMRC010000302.1 GCA_014376655.1 Mucilaginibacter sp.
CAGCTTTGTTAACCCAATAGGCTTGTACATCCCATAGCAATTCATCCATCCTTATGGGGCTTTGTTGCGCTATGGTATAATCCATATCAACCTGCGCCAATTCCATTAAGCCGGATATAGTATCGCGTAATCTTTCTGATTCTTCTAATACCAGTTGCAGCGTTTTTTTATTTTCCACGGCGCTACGTTCTTTATTCAACGCCAGCTCTACCTCGCCTATAATGCTGGTTATGGGGGTTCTCAGTTCGTGCGATGCATTGGCTACGTAGGTGCGTTGCAATTCGAAGGCGTTTTCCAAATGTTCCAATAGGCGGTTAAAGTTACTGGCCAATTCGGTTATCTCGTCCTTACCCTTGCCCTCATCAACCCGCAGATGCAGATTGGTGGATTTAATGAGTTGCATTTGCCCCACCACGCTTTTTATAGGCGATAAGGTATTTTGCGCCAGCCACCGGCTCACCAAAAACAAGGTTATGGTTACAATTAAAAATACAATAAGCATAGCTTCCAAAATCGAATCCAACTGCCGCTTACCAGTTTGATCAACCGCCGAAACCAGGATTACAAAGTTGCCCTGGTTATCTTTGTAATAATTACCAACTATCTGGCGGTTTTGGTTGGCATATTCAAGATGTTTATATCGCCTTACGTTTTTTATAGTTTTTTCCTGCCAGTATTGCTCGTCGTCTTTAATAAACGCGGCGCTGTTACGGTCGTCATAAATGCGGGTCACTTCGCCATGCAGGTTTTTGAAAAAACGGTTTCTTACCTGGCTTAACGAGTCGGGGCTTATTTCATCGGCCTTTAAATAAACCTGCGCCGCAATATTTGCACGGTCATTTAAATGGGAATAAAAATCGTTATGAACAATGGCATAGACAGAAATGTACAACGACACCATTACGCCCAGCAAGATCCCCGATCCTATCAGCGTAAAATAAAGCGAAAGGCGGTCTTTTATTTTCACTTTAAACTTCTGTTTTAAAGATGTATCCTTTGCCTACCACGGTATGGATATATTTTTCGTCGAAGCCTTTATCAATTTTATTGCGCAGATAGTTAACATATACATCAACCACATTGGTACCGGTATCAAAGGATATTCCCCATACCTTTTCGGCAATGGTTTGGCGCGATAGGATCTTGTCACTGTTGTGCATCAGCAGCTCCAGTAACGCGCACTCTTTGGTTGTTAGGGTTACTTTCTTACCGTCGCGCTCAACAGAGTTATTAGACGTATTTAATATGATATTGCCTAAACTAATTATAGGTTCAGCATCGGGGGCGTTACGCCGTAAAAGGGCATCAACCCTGGCCTGCAGCTCTTTTAAATGGAATGGTTTTACAAGGTAATCATCGGCACCGGTATTCAGGCCGGTTACTTTATCGTCCACGCTATCACGCGCGGTAAGCATTAAAACCGGGATACTTTTATTTTTTTGGCGGATATGACGGCAGACCTCAATACCCGACACGTAAGGCAGCATGATATCCAATATAGCCAGGTCATAAGGTTTAAGCGCAAATTTGCGGATAGCCTCGGCACCATCTGGAATAATCTCGACCGAATGCCCACCTTCTTCGAGCGCTTTTTTTACTAACGCGGCTACGCGTTCTTCATCCTCAACTAAAAAAATGTTTGCCATATACTGTTAACAAATATAACGGTTATGCGGTAACAACCGACTAACTATTCAAGGGTATCGCTTTTAAAATTTCGCGGTAATTTTCTTGCCTTAAAAAGTGATGAATAGTTTTAAAACAACGCTTAAAAATGGCAAAAATTGATGTACACAGCGTAAAAAGTAAGCAAGTGTTGGCTTTTCAATTAAATACAGCATATAAAAAAGTGTGATTATCGTGCGCCCGGCTTTGCTTTTTGCGCCATTTTCGTTATATTTGTATATCACAATGGCGCCCGACCGGGTAGCTGAAGTTTGCAGAATATCGCCCGCTAAACAAAATCAAATTTCAATTTATTACTTTGATTTACAGTACTTTAAATCATATTTTAGCTATAAAAAATACCGAAAATCAGGTGTAATAAAAGTGTGAAAACGCGTGATATAGTGTGATAAAAGTGTGATAGCGTGTGCTGAAGTGTGATATCGCGTGATATAGTGTGATACGCTGCGGTAAATCACCCCTGAATATGGGTCTTGCTAAAATGGGGCCGCGCACAAGGTTAATTTGCAGCAAGTCAGTACAGCCCGAATGTGGATAAATCCAATTTTTAG
>JACMRC010000303.1 GCA_014376655.1 Mucilaginibacter sp.
AGTTAACGTATTTGGGTACGTTCTTATCGCTTTTCAGTGTACGCCCGCCGAAGGCTATTACCCTACCTGTAAAGCTATGGATAGGGAACATCACACGCCCCCTGTAACGATCGTACAGCGACCCATTATCGCGCTTGACAGACAGGCCGCTTTCAGTCAGAAACTCTTCCTGGTAGCCTTGTTTAAGCGCCTCGCCGGTAAATGCTTCCCATTGGTCGGGCGAGTAACCCAGCTCAAACTTCTTTATGGTATCGGCGGTAAAGCCGCGCTCTTTAAAATAGCTTAGGCCTATGGCTTTGCCTTCGTCGGTATCCAGCAGGCTTTCGTGGAAGAACTTGGCGGCGTAACCGGATACGATCATCAGGCTTTCGCGGCGGTTATCAGCTTCGCGGTCTTCGGGCGCGTCAACCGTTTCTTCAACCTCTATGCTGTACTTCTTGGCAAGCCATTTCAGCGCTTCTGGATAAGTGAACTTCTCCAGCTCCATCAAAAAGGTAACAGCGCTGCCGCCCTTGCCCGACGAGAAGTCTTTGAAGATGCCTTTTGCTGGCGATACCGTAAACGACGGCGTACGCTCATTAACAAACGGCGACAAGCCCACGTAGTTGGCGCCACGCTTCTTTAACTGCACAAACTCGCCTATTACCTCCACAATATCTGTGGCTTCCATTATTCGGTCGATAGTTGATTTTAGTATCATGCGTTAAAATATATTATTTAGTACCAGCTAAAAAAATATCAGCAGATATACCCAAATATTGGTGTAAGCCTTTAACCATTTTGAGGGTTAGTTCTTTTTTTCCAGATAAAACTTGAGAAACATATCCTTTTGAACCAATAATTGATTCCAAATCTTTTTGTTTTAAGCCTTTTTCTTCAAGTTTTTGTTTGATTACTTCAATAGGGTCTGGATCAGGAATATGGTAGTGCCTGTCTTCGTAATCTTTAACAAGTAATAATAGCAAGTCAAGTTCATCACCTTCAGGAGTGTTCTCATCGGCATTAAAAAGCTCAATAGTTCGTTTAAGAGCTATTTTATACTCAGATTCTGTTTTTAAAACTTTCCACTTGTTATCCATAATTTATTGTCAAATTTTACAAGCTGACTTAACTTGTTTTTATCAAATTACACCTCGACATAAGCAACGGTAGCAGCATCAACTTTATCATATTCATTGTGAGTCCCGAACCATATTATATATGCAGCGTGTCTTTTAAAGTCTATACCAACAATTAACCTGAATGAATTGCCCTTTATATTGAAAACAACCCTGTTGTTCGCTAAAATACTTGCATTTGTGTAAACCGCTTTCAGTTCATTAAAATTATTGAAAGTTGCTTGCGAAAAAGCTTTATACCAAGCCAATAAAGAGTTGGCCGATATAGGGTACTTTTTTGTATAATGTAGTACTGTAGGCTTAGTAACAATATTCATTAATACAAATGTAATAGTTTCCTGACAGTAAACTATTATTTATATCAAATGGTGTAACTTTTTTTCGGTTTCAAAAACGTTATCGCAATCCCCGCTAACACAATCACACTCCCTATTATCTCTTTAGCATCCAAACTTTCATTCAACAACAGTACCGCTAAAAAACAAGTAGCAACTGTTTGACTAAGCAAAGCGATGGAAACTTTGGTCGATTCCAACCGGCTAATGGCGTAGTTTATGGTTATCCACCCGGCCAGCTGGCATATTATGCCCATACCGGCAAGGCTGCCCCAGGTTTTTAAGTTATAATGTAGCAACTGATCACCAGATATGGTACTTATTATCAGCAAAAAAATAAGCGAACCCAGCATACTGTAAAACATAAACGGCAGGGTGCTTATCCGTTTTAAAACATCTTTGGTAATTAATATATAGGTAGCGTACAGCACGCTGGCTGCCACAGCCAATATAATACCCAGGTTAAATTTTAGTTGCAATACGTTGGCTATCCCCACCAATATTAACATCCCGCCAATAGCAATGGCAGTCCCCACCCAAAACAACCAACCCGATTTCTTTTTAAACAACAGGTAGTTCAACAATCCAACCCAAACCGGTGCCAGGTTAGCCAGCAAAGTTGATACGGTAGCGCTTATCATTTTAATAGATACGTTCCAAACCGATACGTCGGTTGCAAAAACTAAACCGCTAACCAGTGCCAGTATAATATCCTTACGCTCCATTTTAAGATTGCTTTTGTACAGGCAGTAGGGCAACAAAAATATCCAGGCGAAGAAAATGCGGTACAACGCGCAAACTACAGGCGATGCATCTGCCAGCTTCACAAATATGGGTGAGAAGGAAATGAAGATAATACCTAACGCCAGGCTTAGTTTGGGATTCATGAGGCAAAATTACCTATTTCTGCTATTAAGCCCTTTGTAATTCAAATTATTAGTTGTAAATTAGTGACAACCAATTGTAAACCTTCAGCCCATATCACATTGAAAAAGTGTAAACCCATATTGCTTTTACTTTTAATATCGTTGATCTTATATTCGTGTTGCTGCCATGTAGGTCCGACTCCGTTGATAATAGAGGGCGCGACTGGTACAGAAAACCGTGTCGATTGGAAGCCCGTAATGAACGACACCATCAAAAACGACTCGATCACTATATGGGCAAAAACTGATTATGATGTAATAAAGGTAAAATTTGCGTTAAGCGACGTAGCCAAAATTGACTACTCGCCGTATAAGAAACCGTACCTGTTAGATTATTACCTGGTTGCTCCTACTATAGCTGTTTACAAATTAGATCCTACTGCCGACAACCAGCTTAGTATATCTTATTTTGACGAAGCATCAACACATATTAAATGGTTAAAAGTTAGTTTTTCCTTTGTATTTAAAAATATTACGCCGGCACCAAACTCTTTTTTTGGCCCATCTAATTTAAGTGGTAGTTTTAATATTAAAGTGCTTTAAATCATATCAATGAAAAAATACATTCTACCAATTTGTGTCATTGTTTCTATCGCCTTTCTCTCTTGCCGAAAAGAGCCGACTGTTAAAGTCTATCCACCTATGGTTGATGAAATGGAGCTCTATAAACAGGCTTTTAAAGATACAGTGATGGTTAAGCCCAATATGATAGATACTATAGCTAAAGATTCCGTTACAGTTAATGGTAAATTTGGAAATGAAAGCATAAAAGTAAAGTTCTCATTAGACGAAGTTGGATATGCACCTTATCCGGATTTGCGTTGCAGGATCAGCTACAGCAAAGCCGGACTTCCAATAACAGCTTACAAAGTCGCGCCTGTAGAAATTAATTCGCTAAGAGCTTATATTTTAACTGAAAAGTCTACAAGTATAAGATGGATGTTGGGCTCTTTAAAATATGGCTTCAAATACACATCACCAATCACCCTGGTTTCTGATACTGTAAAAATTTCTGCAACATTTCATATTAAAATGAAAAATTAGGTTTGCAACAACCCAAATCACCCTTAAAACAAAAAAACATCGTATTTTTGCGGCTCTAAATTTTTTACAACAATGAGCCAGCGTATAAAGATCAAAGCATTATTAGAAAGCACAACAAC
>JACMRC010000304.1 GCA_014376655.1 Mucilaginibacter sp.
AATATTATTGACAGACTTTTATAACGCTTTCACCTCTTCCCAAATCTTCTCATCAACCAATACGCCTTCACTAATATTCTTATTCCTTGTTTTTAAAGTATTCTCACCGGGATAGCTAATAGGTTTATCCGCATCAACTTTATCACTGCTTTTGGCGAAGTTTAATATCTCCTCTATCAGATCATCAGTTTGTTGAGTATCCTGCGGCTTAATAGCAATAAACACCTGCGATACGCCTGACTCGGTAGTTTGATCTGATATTTGCTTGGTTGACCGGCCCTGGCTTAAAACAGTAGCCAGCAGATCAAGCACCAGGGTCAATCCGGAGCCTTTCCAAAAGCCAATAGGTAGTATTCGTTTTGATGCCATGATGGCAGTTGG
Source organism: Mucilaginibacter sp. (assembly GCA_014376655.1). Lineage (GTDB taxonomy): Bacteria > Bacteroidota > Bacteroidia > Sphingobacteriales > Sphingobacteriaceae > Mucilaginibacter. Next base: position 382 of record JACMRC010000304.1, read on the forward strand.
GTCGGTACTTAGATTGCCGTCTTTATCATAACCGCCGGGTACAGGTAACTGCTCGCCATAGCTTTCATACTGCAACATTTTACCAAACGAGTATTGCGATATAGCCATATCTAATACCACATGCCCGGCTTTGCGCGGTACCGAAATAACTAAAGGACTATTTCCTAATGTAGGCGTTTTGCCACCCCAGGGTGCAACGTTTGCTATAGTATTGGTAAAGTTAATACCAATAAAACCAGCCTCGGCAGCTTGCCAGCCGTAGGTACCGCCCCGCATCCAATGGTTGGTATTCCTGATAGCTACACAGCCAATGCCATTTGTATTAGCAAGGCTGATGACGCGATCCATACAAAAGCGTGCGTTTACAATGCCCGCCCCCAAGTTGCCGTCCCATTGCTCTATAACGCCGAAAGCGCTTACAAGGGTTGGATCATTCTCCGCTTTAATAACGCCTTCTTTTATATAGCGTACAAACGTAGGGAATCGGTTAAGGCCATGGGTGTAAACCCCATCGCGGCTATTCTCGGCAAAAACCCGGGCGCATAACTCGGCCTTATCTATAGGGAAGTTAAGATGGATAAGTACCCGATTAAATTCGGCTTTAAGTTGTTCAAAAGGTATACGCATACAGCAAATATAATTGCTTAATAACCTACAGATAAAATAATAGTGATTTAAAACAGTTATTATTGCCTTGACGTTACGCATCAGTGACTAACAATTTCTATTTTTGTGCCGTCTGTTAAATGAAGAATAAATTACCATTTCTGTTTATATCGGGGTTGATATTGATAAACCTGTTAAGCAATTCCTGCAAAAAGGATAAGCAAAACAATATCGAAGCCCTTTTCTCCAGCGGCTCCTGGCAACTGGCATCGGTTAGGTATACCATATCTGTAGGCGATACCATAAAATTAGATACTGTATTAAATACCAAATGCGATACTACACAGGTATTCACTTTTAAAGAGGATAAAAGCTGTACTTATACGAATTTCGATTGTATCCATCAGCCAACTGCCAAAGGCAATTGGGCGTTGTCTGCAAACAACCTGTTTTTAAGTTCAGATATAGTTTGTAAGGACACTACCAAAGTAGGCAGCTCTAAACCGTTTACCAATTCGCAGATCTATAATATTGGGCAATACTCTTTAGTATTATTAACCGGCGACATACAAAACTATACTATCAACACAAAACGCAAGGTTATACGTTATGGTTTTGTAAGGCAAAAAGCTGCCGCGCAATAGCTATTAATGGCTTAAACTTTTATATTTGGGTCGATAACTAACTTTATTTACAATTTTGAAAAAACGTATAGCCATTTTTGCTTCAGGATCAGGATCAAATGCTCAAAAAATAATGGAGCATTTTAAACGCAGTGCCGAAGCCGAAGTTGTAGTAATATTAACTAACAATGCGCAGGCCTATGTATTACAACGGGCCGATAATTTCGAGATACCATCACATATATTTACCCGTAACGAATTTTATAACAGTGATGATGTTATCCGCATACTTAAAACCTTACAGGTTGACCTGATAGTGCTTGCCGGCTTTTTATGGCTGGTGCCACAATCATTACTGGCAGCTTTCCCTAATAAAATCATTAACCTTCATCCCGCCCTGTTACCCAAATATGGTGGCAAAGGCATGTATGGCGATAACGTACATAAAGCCATCCTGGAAGCAGGCGAAGAAGAGTCGGGCATTACCATTCATTTTGTTAATGAGCAGTTTGATGAAGGCGAGGTTATTCATCAATCTAAATTCAAAATAGAACCCGGCGATAACCTGGAGATGGTAAAATTTAAAGGCCAGCAGTTAGAACATTTGCACTTCCCAAAAGTGATTGAGAATTTGCTGAAGAAAATGAAAAGCTGATTTAGTGACAGGGAGATCTCTTTTACTTTACCTTTGGGCTATTGCTAATATCAAAATACCACACTATATCACACGAATTCACGCAATTATCACACGAATTCACACTATTATCACGCAGAATCACACTATATCACGCGATTTCACAGCATTGTTTTTTACTTAAATATCTGTTAATTAATACATTACTGTAAAAAATTAATCTTATGCGCTTTTAGTTTGATTTGAGAGGCGGGAAAAATAGGCCGCTTTTAAAGCCGGTGTTTGGCTTTATACAAATTTACAAAAAATACAGCAAAAATAAAACACCCCAGATGATCGTGTCATCTATAATGTCTAACTATTTCAAAATATATTAAATGCGATTTCCCTGAATTTAGTGATTAGTGGTTTGAGATTAACGGTTAGATAGTTACTTTTATCGCACCAACAAAACCAATCTTTAGCCACAATGACCATCAAACCCTCTACCAGTATTTTCCAGCTTGCAGTAATTGTAAGTGCCCTTGGTTTCTTTGTTGATACTTATGATCTTTTACTATTCGCCATTATCCGCAAACCCAGCCTGGCGGCCCTTGGCTTAAACCCTGCTGATATACTGTCAAAAGGTGAACTACTAATCAGTGTACAGATGATAGGCATGGTTATCGGCGGCATCATCTTCGGCATTTTGGGCGATAAAAAAGGACGGCTTAAAGTTTTGTTTGGGTCGATAGTACTATACTCTATTGCCAACATTGCCAATGGCATGGTTACCAATCTAAATCAATATATAGTTTTACGATTTATTGCAGGCATTGGCCTGGCCGGCGAGCTTGGTGCAGGGATAACCCTGGTGAGCGAGTTATTGCCGAAAGAGAAGCGCAGCATGGCAGCAGGCCTTATTGCAGGCTTCGGTTTGTTTGGTGTGGTAGCCGCATCCATAATAAGTAAAATGGTAGACTGGCGCACCTGTTACTATATTGGCGGTGTACTTGGGTTGATACTTTTATTAATGCGAATACAGGTACAGGAAAGCGGCATATTTAAAAATGTGCAGGAATCTACCACCCTAAGCAAAGGTAACTTCCTGATGTTTTTTAATAATTGGAAACGCTTTGCAAAGTATATGCAATGCATATTGATAGGTTTACCGGTTTGGTATATAATCGGCATATTAATTACTTTCTCTGACCAATTTAGTAAAGCCATGGGCATAAGCGGCGTTGAACCCGGTACTGCAATTATGTACCTGTACATGGCCATAGCAGCCGGCGATTTTAGCGTTGGCTGGTTAAGCCAGCGTTTGCGAAGCCGCAAAAAAACACTATTTATATTTTACAGTATAGCCATCATATTTACAATCCTTTACTTTTTACAAACTGGCGGCAGCCCTGCCTGGTTCTATTTTATCTGCGTGGGTTTGGGTTATGGTGCCGGGTTAAATGTGGTTTATATCACCAGCAGTGTAGAGCAATTTGGCACCAACCTGCGTGCATCCGCAGGTATTAGCATACCTAATATGGTACGTGGCACTTTACCTTTAATGATATTGCTGTTTAAATTTACCCGCAGCTTTTTCAACAATTATTTTGTGGGTGGCTGGGTAACCGGATTAATCATATTCGCCATTGGCATAACCGCTGCCTGGTTTTTGGAAGAGACGTATGGTAAGGAGCTGGAGTTTACAGAAGTGTAAGCATCGCAAAATAGTAATATTACGACATAAAACATTTTCTCAAAAAACTAATCACTAATCCTCTAATCTCTAATCACTAATCACTACCTTTGCGGCTCAAAAAAATCCGTTAAATGAGTCAGCCCGTTGCCATTAAAAATGCCCTTATTTCAGTTTACTATAAAGATAACCTGGAGCCTATTATTAAAGAGTTAAGCCGCTTAGGTGTAAACATATACAGTACCGGTGGTACCGAAACCTTTATCCGCAGCCTTGGGGTTGATGTTATTGCTGTTGAGGACCTTACCTCTTACCCATCTATCCTTGGTGGTCGTGTTAAAACTCTGCATCCAAAAGTATTTGGCGGCATATTGACACGCAGAAACAATAATAGCGACAAAGAGCAAATTGCACAATACGAGATCCCTGAAATTGACCTGGTTATTGTAGATCTTTACCCATTTGAAGAAACGGTTGAGTCGGGCGCCGGGCATGATGATGTGATAGAAAAGATAGATATTGGCGGTATATCTTTGATCCGTGCAGCGGCAAAGAACTTTAAAGATGTTGTGATATTGGCATCTAAGGATGATTATACCGAGCTTGACACTATCTTAAAAGCTCAAAACGGAACAACCACTATTGATCAGCGTAAAGCATTCGCTAAAAATGCATTCAATATAACATCAAACTACGATACGGCTATCTTCCAATATTTTAACCAGGACGAGCCGATATCAGTATTTAAACATAGCATATTAACCAGTAAAACTTTGCGCTACGGCGAAAACCCTCACCAAAAAGGGGTTTTCTATGGCAACCTTGATGCCATGTTTAATAGCCTTAGCGATAAGGGCAAAGAACTTTCATATAACAACCTGGTAGATGTTGATGCTGCTGTAGCATTGATAGATGAATTTAACGAACCTACAGTTGCCATCTTAAAACATACTAACGCCTGTGGCGTAGCTACCCGTCAGTTTATTAAAGAAGCCTGGATAGATGCCCTGGCCTGCGATCCGGTTTCGGCTTTTGGCGGTGTCATCATCACCAATACAGAGATAGACGCAGAAACTGCTACAGAGATAGATAAGTTGTTTTACGAAGTACTGATAGCACCGGCTTATACTGATGAAGCTGTTAGTATTCTTACGGCACGTAAAGGACGCATCGTATTAGTACGTCAACCGGTTGAATTACCGCAAAAAGAATTTAAAACTTTACTAAACGGTGTTATTGAGCAGGATAAAGACCTTGTAATTGAAGGACCGGCAGACATGAAAACCGTGACTGAACGCAAGCCAACCGAGCAGGAATTGAAAGACCTTTTCCTTGCCAATAAGATTACAAAAAACACAAAATCCAATGCAATCGTATTGGTGAAAAACAACCAGATGCTATCAAGCGGCGTAGGTCAAACTTCGCGTGTTGATGCGTTAAGACAAGCATTAGCAAAAGCCGAGGCTTTTGGCTTTGATGTAAAAGGAGCAGTTATGGCATCAGAAGCGTTTTTCCCGTTTCCTGATTGCATTGAGATTGCTGCTGATGCCGGTATAATAGCTGTTTTGCAACCGGGGGGCTCCATCAAAGATCAATTATCAGTTGATATGGCCAATCAAAAAGGCATCAGCATGGTTACTACAGGGGTCCGTCATTTTAAACATTAATATTTATACAATAATTTGTAAATTTTATCGCTTTAACTAACAAATAGTTAATGTTATTAAGCATATATTTATAAACTTTGCAAATTATTTTGAAGCAAACTACAAATGGGTTTATTTAATTTTTTCACACAAGAGATCGCTATAGATTTAGGTACCGCAAATACCCTCATTATACATAATGATAAAGTTGTTGTCGACGAACCGTCGATAGTGGCTTTTGACCGCACAACCAACAAAGTTATTGCCATTGGGCGCCAGGCCATGCAAATGGAGGGTAAAACACACGACAATATCCGTACCATGCGCCCGCTTAAAGACGGTGTAATTGCCGACTTTAACGCTGCAGAGCACATGATACGCGGTATGATAAAAATGATAAACCAAGGTAAAGGATGGTTCTTCCCATCGTTACGTATGGTTATCTGTATCCCATCGGGCATTACCGAGGTTGAGAAACGTGCCGTGCGCGACTCGGCTGAGATTGCAGGTGCCAAAGAGGTTTACCTGATCCATGAGCCAATGGCAGCTGCTGTAGGTATCGGTATCGACGTAGAAGAGCCAATGGGTAACATGATCATTGATATTGGTGGTGGTACTACCGAGATCGCAGTTATTGCATTATCTGGTATCGTTTGCGATCAGTCTATCCGCGTAGCGGGAGATAACTTTGACTCTGATATTGTTCAATATATCCGTCGCCAGCACAACATTATGATTGGTGACCGTACTGCCGAGAAAATTAAAATTGAAGTTGGTGCCGCATTGCCTGAGCTTAGCGACCCACCTGCTGATTTTGCAGTACAGGGCCGCGATTTAATGACCGGCGTACCTAAACAGATCATGGTATCATACACCGAAATTGCTCATTGCCTTGATAAATCAATCTCAAAAATTGAAGAAGCGATATTAAAAGCGTTGGAGATCACTCCGCCCGAGCTTTCTGCTGATATTTACCAAACCGGTATTTACTTAACCGGCGGCGGTGCGTTATTGCGCGGTTTAGACAGAAGGATATCTGCCAAAACAAAACTACCGGTACACGTTGCCGAAGACCCGTTACGTGCAGTAGTGCGTGGCACTGGTACCGCCCTTAAAAATATTGGTAATTTTAAATTTTTAATGCAATAAATTAGTTGTGAGTTTTGGGTAGTGAGTGATGAGTTACTTACTACTCAAAACTCATCACTCAAAACTCATCACCTACAATGCGTAACCTGTTAATCTTCATTACCAAGTACAACGCGTTTTTTCTGTTCATTATCTTTGAGATTAGTGCGCTGGTTATTTACATCAAGTACAACTCTTTCCAAAAAGCTACTTTCATTAACAGCACCAACCAGGTTACCGGCAATTTATACACGCAGGTTGATCAGTTAAAAAGCTACATCACTTTACGCGAGGTGAATGATAGCCTATCCCGCGAGAACGCTAAGTTGCGTAACCAGCTTAAAACATCTTTTTATATAGATTCTGTTGCCCGCCATAAGGTGGTTGATACCATTAACAAGCAACAGTATGAATATATTGATGCAGCGGTAATAAACAACTCTACCAATCATCGTAATAATTACCTCACTATAAACAAGGGCAGCCGTGCCGGTATTGTAAAAGGGCAGGGTGTTATTTGCGCACAGGGCGTGGTAGGCAAAGTGGTTTTTGTTGGCGAATATTTATCGGTTGTACAATCATTACTGCATAAAGAAACAATTATAAGTGCCGCGCTTGCCGGCACAAAAGACCTCGGTTCATTTACATGGGGCGATGATCTTGATCCGCATGTAGGTTTACTATTTAACGTATCAAATAATGCTACGCCAAAACTAAATGAATTGGTGGTAACATCTGATCTATCTTTATTCCCGGCTGGCATATCTATTGGTAAGATTTCCAATCTTCATTCAAAATCAGCCAAGGGTTCATTCTTAAATATGGATGTAAAAATAGCTGTTGATTTTAGTAAGCTGCAATATGTTTACGTTGTAAATAACAAATTGGCAAAAGAGCAATTGGG